>CAZFOX010000650.1:752-3509 GCA_964520565.1 uncultured bacterium
GGGGCGGGCGGGGGCGGGCGGCCCCGCCCGCGCGGGCCCCCGGCGGGCCCCCCCGGGGCGGCCGAAAGTCCTTCCAATTGTAAATCCTGAATATCGATCTGGTTTTTTGAGGTTCGGAAGAGCGAGGCTTCGATGACGAATTTGAGTTGCCGGATATTGCCCGGCCAATCGTAGATGCTGAGAGCGTGCAGCGCTTCGGGCGTAAACGACATATTTTCCCGCTCGTTATAACGCGCCGATTCTTCGAGGAAATACTGCGCCAGCATGGGAATATCGGAAGGCCGTTCGCGCAAGGGAGGAACCTGGATACGAATGGCCGAGATGCGATAAAACAGGTCGCTGCGAAATTCTCCTCTATTGGTTTCTTCGAGAAGATCGCGGTTGGTAGAGCAGATAATGCGGAAGTCGCTGTTACATTCCTTGGTGCTGCCCACCGGGCGGAAGCGTTTCGTTTCGAGGCAGCGCAACAATTTGGGCTGGATATCGAGAGCGATTTCGCCGACTTCGTCCAGGAGCAGGCTTCCTCCATCGGCGGCTTGTAATAAACCTTTGCGTTCGACCGACCCGGTGAAGGCGCCTTTGGTCGATCCAAAGAGAGTCGATTCGATGAGGGATTCCGGTGTGGCGGTGCAATCCATCACAATATAGGGATTATTTTTGCGCTTGCTGTTCAGGTGAACCGCTTCCGCAACGAATTCTTTCCCGACGCCGGTTTCTCCTTCAATCAAAACCGGCAGATGCGATTCGGCAGCCCGTAAAACCGCTTCGTAGACCGCGTGCATGGCGGCGGACTCGCAGGGCAAACCCGTAAATTGAAAGTCCTGCTGTAATACTTTATTGCGGACATCGTGTTCCCGGCGCAATTGGCAGTAGTGTTTGATCCGTTCCAATTTTTCCAGTAACATATTGGAAGTAATAGGTTTGGATACGAAATCCCACGCACCCGACTGCATGGCCTCTACGGCTCGCTCGATGGTTCCATACCCTGTGATGATGAGGGAGAGGATGGAGGGGCAGATTTCGCGGAGGCGAGTCATCAGTTCAATCCCATTCATGTCGGGTAGTTCATAATCGAGCAAGGCCAAATCGGCAGGGTGTTGGGCAAGAATTTCCAGTGCCCGAGAACCGCAATCGGACGCGAGGACGTTGTAACCCGAATCCTGGAGCAAAGAGACGAGCATATTCCGGACATTCTCGTCGTCATCCACAAGCAGAATGGTAACGGTCTGATGGGCTGAATTTTCTCCCGGATGGGATAAAGAAGAAGTTTTTTTCATATTCATACCTGTGACTTAGGCAGCCACAAAACAATCCGCTCAGTAATCCACTCAGTTACGTCCCGGAAAACAAATCATAGACGAAAGAATACTTTTAGAGTTCAAAGTAGTGAAGAGAAGAAACCTTTTTGTACCGAAAGAACGTCAAATCCAATCAGGACAAGCACTTTCATCCTACTCTCTTCTCCCTTCCATATGCGACATAATATGCAAAATATTTTTACAAAAATGCCGAATTATTGTATGGATAATTATATTAATGGCATCATAATTGCGGAACAAAAAAATAGAGAGAGGCAATTCAGGATTTTGTGGAGAGGATTGCCTCGACCGGGGAATTCTGAACGATGGGTAAATAATTCAGGATTTTTGCAGATTGGAATTTAAGTTGCTTTCATTGAGAAACGGGAGTTTTGTGCTGGAAGCCCAAAATCCCAAGAAAGGTGAAATATCATGATGATAAACTCCTCTTCACTATCGATTCTTCTGGTGACAGAGGATCAGGAATTTTATTTGCGTTGCCGGGAAGAATTGTGGGAGAGATTCGACATCGAAGTATGCCGATTTTCCGAACACGATTTAAAAGAATCGTTGTGTATCCTGAAACCTTTTATGATCATATGGGATAGCCGGACGCAAGCCGTGAACTGGCAGCACGTGGTTTTCTGGCTGAGGGATCACTTTTCCGGAAGGCCGATGATCGCCGTGATCCAGGGCGACGATGAGGAATTGCAAAAAACATTACATCGCATGGGTATTCATATCCTGTTGGATATCGATTCTTCATCGTTTTTGAAATCGCTTCAGGTGCATGTCTTTGCCATTCTGCTCGATCTGGAAAACGGGAAGCACCCGGTTAAGGAGTATAGTTATTCCTGATGGACGACGAGATAAGCGACGGTGAGATAAATCATATTGATAAATAACGATTTGGAAAAGGAGGCTGAAAATGGCAGAGAAAAAGCAGATGGAAGGGCAAACCAATCAATACGTCAGTTTCGTTCTTCATGGCGAGGAATACGGGGTTCCGATTCTTTGCGTCCAGGAGATTATCCGATATGAAACCCTCACCCGTGTGCCTCAAAGCCCGGACTATGTGGACGGGGTGCTGAATTTACGCGGACAAGTGATTCCAGTAGTCAATCTGCGGAAGAAATTTGAATTGCCGGCCCGCGACCGGGATAAATCGACACGGATCATCGTGGTGGAGGTGATGGGCCGGGTGATGGGCATGGTGGTGGACGAGGTATCCGAAGTGCTGCAAGTCGATACGGAAGACATCGCACCGCCTCCGCCGATGGGAACCCATTTACGAACCGATTACATTTCTGGCATGGCAAAAATCAACGAGACGCTGGTGATTCTTTTGTAGATCGACAAGATACTGACGACGGAAGAGAGCGTCGTTCTCGATCAGGCCGCCGCTTCCGCCGATATATGAATCGGTTGGGGATTCGATTCCGCAACCCGGTCCGGCAAA
>CAZFOX010000651.1:0-3506 GCA_964520565.1 uncultured bacterium
CTTCGTTCACCACCATCGAAGAAGATCCCGATTGCAACCGATACGATTCCCGATCGGTCGCCTGCATGGTGATCCGAATCAAATAGACTTCATTCTCATCCACACGAGTCACTTTACCCGTCAGCCGCCGTGGATGAGTCCGCATCGCATCGATAGATGGGAGTTCGGCATAATCGATTTCGTCCCGAGGACAAGCCAGAATGGTATCGTTTAATTCCAGATACCCCTCCACGGTAAAATGAGCCAGGGTGCTTTCACGCCGGATCAGAGTGGCCGCCACAGGAATGCCACTCAGATCCGCGACAATCACGTAAGGTTCATTCAGGTTATTTTCCATAACAGTCTATTGGGTATTTATCGATTCTTTCAAGGCGACTCTGAGAGTGTATCTCTTAGATTACTTTTGGAGCCTTGAAAGAATATGCAAATTTCTGAATTTCAAATATCTTCGGCTAGTATCTTATTGATTATACCATAAATGAATCGCAGAGAGGAAAAAGAGGACGCGAAGAATCGAACGCCCATTCTCTTCTTTTCTTTATCGCCGGTATCGCGTCAGAATTTCCGATACGGCTTCAATAACATCCGCCACATCCCCGCCGGTTAAAGCGGCGGAGAGTGGTAACGATACCGTCCTCTCGGAATACCAAAGCGCATTCGGATAGTCTTGGGGCCGAATCGCCCAGGTATCGCGGTAATACGGATGCAGGTGGAGAGACCGGTAGTGAACTCCACACCCGATCTGCCGATGGTGCATTTCCTCCAGGAACCGGTCGCGGTCGATTGTCAGGGCATCCAAATCCAATAATAAACAATATAAATGGCGGGCGTGACGAGTATCCACCTCCGGTTCGACAGGAATCCGGCAGGGCAAATTGGCAAACGCTCCGTTATAAAGGCTCCAAATCGTTTCCCGCCGCCGTAGATTGCTCTCCAACCGATTCATCTGAGAGAGCGCCAGAGCGGCATGAACGTCGGGCAGATTGTTTTTATAACCGGGATGAATCACTTCGTAATGCTTGAAGCCTCGATCCGAAAACCGATTCCAGGCATCGGCCGTCATGCCGTGCAAGGCCAGAACTTTCACTCGGTCCGCCAGCGCGGCGTCCTCCGTAATAACCATCCCCCCTTCGATCGCCGTAACGTTTTTTGTCACATAGAAACTAAAACACCCCGCCTCACCGAACGTCCCCGCATGACGATCGCGATAGACCGTTTCAATGGCATGCGCGCAATCTTCTATTAATGCCAGACCGCGATCCCTGGCAATCGAAACAATGGCATCCATATCGCAGGCGCGACCACATAAGTGCACGGGCAAGATCGCCCGCGTCCGAGGCGATATATGGCGTTCGATCTGGTTGGGATCGATCGACCCGGTGAAGGGATCGATATCGGCAAAAACCGGCTTTGCCCCGGCATGAACGATGGCGTTGGCTGTCGCGCAAAACGTCATGGGTGTAGTGATTACTTCATCGCCCGGCTGAATCCCCAATCCCAGCAGGGTTAAATGCAGCGCCGCCGTGCAGGAACTCAAAGCGGCGGCGTAAGCCGCACCTTTATATTGGCGGAATACCCGTTCCAATTCCGCCGCGCGGGGGCCTGTACCAATCCACCCGCTTTTGAGGGTATCCATAACCGCCTGAAGATCCTCTCGGGTCATCTCCGGTGCGCCGAATATCAAAAAACGATCCCGCATTCTCTTAAACCCTGCTCAGAAAATCCGATCCACCGTTCGATGGAATAACACCCGCTTGGAAATCCTCCGGCGGATCGCCCAATCCAAAATAATGCGCCAAAACTCGGCGGATACGCTCGGCCGCCCGGCCGTCTCCATACGGAGAAGAGGGTTGCGCGTATTGCTGGTAATGCTCCGGATCGTTTAACAGTTTTTCCATCCGGACGGCAATCGTGGATGAATCGGTACCGGCAATCAGCGCGGATCGCTCTTCTACTCCCTCGATTCGTTCTGTCTTTTCTCGAAGCACCAAAACGGGCTTCCCTAAAACGGGCGCTTCTTCCTGAATCCCGCCGGAATCGGTGACGATCAGGTAGGCGGATTTTAAAAGCAAAGCCATTTCCGAATACGAAACGCTGGCATGGGGGATGATTTGCTTCATCCCCACCGTCTCCTCTCGAACGGCATCGACGACTTGGGGATTGGGATGCGTAAGGAACATGACTTGAATTCCTGGATTCCCCGCCGCCACTCGCTTGAGAGCCTGACATATCCGGCGCAGTGGTTCTCCCCAGTTTTCACGCCGGTGACAGGTCGCCACTACCAGCCGTTTCTGAGGATCGAGATCGGGAAACCGCGACTCGGCTTTAACACCTTTCAGCCGAGCCGTTATCGTCAATAAAGCGTCGATTCCTGGATTCCCCGTTACGTAAATCCGATCGGTCTGGACATTTTCCCGAAGCAGGTTTTCTTTCGCATACCGCGTGGGTGCAAAATGCAGATCGGCAATTGTTCCGATCAAACGCCGGTTGATCTCCTCGGGAAATGGCATCGTCTTGTCGTGCGTTCGCAATCCCGCTTCGATATGGGCAACGGAAAGCCGATGGTACTGAGCCGCCAAAGCCGCAATGAACGCCGTCGTGGTATCCCCCTGGACCAATACCATGTCAGGCACATTACTCAGAAAATAGTGGCACAATCCCCGCCAGGCCTCGCCAATCAGGCGGTTCAGATCGGATTTTTCCCGCATTAAATCCAGATCGTGATCCACGCCGATCCCAAACTCATCCAACACCTGATCCTGCAAAGCGCGATGCTGCGATGTGGTCAGAACCCGTGTTCGAAAATGCGAATCCCCCTGGCAGGCAAGAATCACCGGCGCACACTTGATCGCCTCGGGCCGCGTTCCAAGAATGAAAAGAAGGTCGTATTTTTTCATCAACCGAATCATACCACTAATACCAGCATTTGTCGGGGAGAACGCTCACCCTTTCTCGATCTGGATATTTCTCTATACTCTACCGATTTTTAAACTATAAAAATCGATTTATAACCCATTCAAATACAAATCTGAAAAATATTCAGGAAAATTAATTAAAATTATAAAACTTGTAATGTATTTATTTTGTAACAAATTCAGCTACTTTATGGCTATATTTGTAACTATTCAGTTCACATATCAAATGGCAAAGCGCTTCACTATATGTAAAGTTTTAATTACATACATAAATTTTACATAATTCAATTCTAAAGCCCTAACTTGCAGAAAAATCAAAGATATAAATTCTACTAATGTAAATAATATTTTTCCAACTACGGGCATATCCGTAGTTAAAAGTTTACATAAAAAGCAATAGTCAAAAAATGGCATATTCTTTGCTTATCGTAAAACCACACACCATCCTTCTATCGACAAAAAAGGAGGCCTCGTAACCGATAGCAAGACCTATATCCGGGACGCATCTTCGTAAGCATTTAAGAGCAAGAAAAGGAGAAATACTATGTTTCATTTTAAAAGTATTAAAACCAAAATTCTCTTTTTGTGTCT
>CAZFOX010000652.1:0-3502 GCA_964520565.1 uncultured bacterium
TTCTTAAAAGAGCAATTAGAATTCCCTGAAGCGTGTATAAATTCTTGGTTATGGATGGATTCCTTTCATTTCGATCCGCCAGATTCCTTCCCCGGTTCGGCCCAGTTGTTATTTAGGAAGGATGGGCAGATTTCATGGCGACAATATAGATGGTATTATCGTACCGTATTTTTCCCCAGAATATAGAGGACATTGGTTATTATGCATCCAACATCACGAGAACAAGCATCGTCTTTCTGTATGGCGGAGGTTTATCTTTGCCTGTTCCTTTTCGCCGGTCTTTCATTGACAATCTCCGGTCACGGAACCTTCGTCGACGAAAATCTTGTTATCCAAACCGTGGAATCGCTGGTAACCCGGGGGGAATTGACCGTCACCCAGATGTTTCAGGCGCTGCCCGGTCCGGATGGATGCTACTATAGCCGGTACGGTATTTCGTTTCCGCTGCTACTCATCCCTTTTTACCTGCTTGGGTACGGATTGAACTGGCTATTTCCCCATACGTATGCATTTTATGGGAATCCTCATTTCTTCATGCTGCTTTGGGGAAACCTGCTCGTGACAGTATTGACCGGCTGGTTGTTTTATCGTCTTTGCCGGTTGTGCGGGGGATCGATTCGCACTTCGGTCTGGTTGACTATAGCGTTGATATTTGCCACACCTTATTGGCCCTATAATCGCACGCTTTTTCGCCTGACGGCGGCCAGCGCAGTTTTAATGGCGATTTTGTATCTAATATTACTATACTTCCGATTGCGGTCGCGGTTCATTCTGGTTTCACTTTCATTTCTAACCGCTTTCGGCCTCAATCTGCGCGAAGACCTCGTTTTGGGTATGATGGCGATTGGTATATTTGTTCTATACCAGGGAACGGGGAAAGCACGCTGGGCGGCGGCTTGGGCGTTAATCGGCGGCACCACTGCCGGTTTTCTCATTTGGGGAGGACATAACTGGATTCGATTCGGCAGTTTCTTTATTGAAAATTATGAGGATCTTTCCTTCAATTATCCCCTGGTTCTCAGCCTTCCCCAATTGTTGGCCGGTTTGCGCCGCGGTCTTATTGTTTATGCGCCGCTATGTTTGTTGCTTCCCCTTTCCTGTCGCGCTGCCTGGTGGAAAGGAAAGGGGGATATCTGGTTTCTCTGCGCTGGAATCCTCACGATCTATCTGTTTCTCTATGCCAAGTCGGATATGTGGCATGGTGGCCGGTGCTGGGGCCCTCGTCATTTGTATTTTCTCCTACCGTTCTGTTTTCTTCCTGGAATCTGGTGGCTGGAGGATATATCGAATCGAGTGAAGCGTTGGTTTTTTATCATTGCTTCAGGGATTGGAATTCTTATGAATTGGCCGGGCGTATACGCTCATCAGGGAAAATATCAGGATTTTTTTTCCAGCCCCTCTTTTTTCTCTTTGCTGGTTCAGCCCGTCGTGCATCCAGAATACATTACCTTTGATGAACTCGATCTGTGGTGGATTCGCATGATAAAAATGGAGCCTTTTTCATACTACCTTCCTGCGTTTACGGGTTTGATCGCCTTGACCCTATGGCTATTATTTCGATTGAACCGTACGATTCGCCAATGCGAAAAAGAAGAAATCCGGGAATCCGAAATATCATCGGTAGAATGACCTTGATCCTGTATCAATACTATTGGCTGATTTTGCGGTTGCCGTTGATCGAGGCGAAAAATCGAATTCGATCTACCGGTCTGGAAGATATATTCAAACATGTCGTATTAGCAAGTTTCGCCTTCGGCGTGGCTTGGGCGGAATACGCATTTTTCCTTCGTTTTTGGGCCGTGCTGGGAAACGTACCATTGGGGTATGCTTTATTAATGCCCCGCTTTTTTTCTCTTTTCGGATCGTTTCTCACCGTATTTCTTTTCTATTCGAGTTTTCTTACGGCGCTCTCTTCATTGTATCGTTCCGACGATCTCGATTTCCTGCTCTCCATGCCGGCTCCACCCTCATTAATTCTTTTTTCCAAATGGATCGATGTGGCAATCCGTAGCGGCGGAACATTGTTATTCTTGTGTCTTCCTCCCATGATCGCTTTGGGAAAAATCATGTCTCTTCCTCTTATATTTTATGGGGGTTATCTGATTTCTTCTCTTGCTTTTTTTGCGATAGGAATCAGTGCCGGTTTGGGTTTGGCGATGGGATTCATGGCTTTTTGTCCGGTAAAACGTATGCATCAGACTGCCGCTATTGTTGGACTTTGTATTGCCGCTCTGGCGATTACCGGTCTGCGGTTCCTGCATTTGGAAACCTTATGGAGCGATCGGGCGGTTACTAATCCGCTGATACTTTTCCTGCAACAGGAACCAACCTGGATCAGCCAGTTGGCTCCGGGACGGATTCTTTCGAGCGCTTTGA
Organism: uncultured bacterium; assembly: GCA_964520565.1. Taxonomy (GTDB): domain Bacteria; phylum Hinthialibacterota; class Hinthialibacteria; order Hinthialibacterales; family Hinthialibacteraceae; genus CAZFOX01. The sequence goes on from CAZFOX010000652.1 coordinate 2,377, forward strand.
TTTCATTCCTGACTCCTGCAAATTCTCACTGGGAATTTTGGCGACTTCTATGCATGGGGTTACTTTGTGTAGCGATTGTGATTTTTGGGGGATGTAATCTATTTCTGTGCGGTTGGCGGCGAAGCCGGGAACAGGGCGATCCGATAGTTTTAGCCTCGGTTCGCATGGCTTCTGCATATAAGACATGGCAGGATTCCAACCGCTTCAAGACATTGATTTGGAAAGATTGGCTGGTTCTGAAACGCGATCCTTCTATCTGGACGCAATTATTCATGATGGTTCCCCTGGCGGCGTTATATTTGTTGAATCTTTCCTTTTTACCCCTGCGGAGTCAGGAGTTGATTCCATTTTATGCCATTGCCGATATTGGCCTGATCGGGCTGATTGTCGCAGCGATCGGCGCTCGATTTTTGTTTCCATCTGCCAGCCGCGAGGGACGAGCGGTTTGGATTCCCTCCGTTGCGCCTGTTTCGGGGCGAAAGATAATTCTACAAAAAACTCTCTTTCACGTTCCTCCTGTTATGATATTGGCGTTTTGCTTGTTATTGGGTTCGGTTTATATCTTGCAACTGCCTGGAGAATGCACAGTCTGGATTATGACTTATGGTTTGTTGCTTTCTCTGCTGATTTGTCTTTTATCTATCTTTTTGGGCTTTTGCTTTCCTTCTTATTCGCATCGACACTTGCTGGAAGTTTCTTTGGGGAAGGGCGCTTTTTTGTTTATGCTTCTCGCGTTAACCTTGATTGTATCCCTGGAATACATCGCTTTTCAAAATGTGCTCTTGAATCCAAAATTCACACTTTCTCTGTTTCAAAACAATCTGATTCTTTGGGCAGTAGCCTGGAGTGGCGCAGCCCGGGTGTTTTACCGGATGGGGGAAAGGCGTTGGGGTATTCAATCGGATCAATCCGATTGAATCGTATCTGGTTTGATTCAATGAGCCGGGTCATGTAGGATAGTAACCGAGCCGATGCCTGCTTTTTGGGGATAGGACAACAATGAAACGATTGCTCGAAAGGAGAATGAGAAATGAGTGTGCACAAATTGATTGCCGGCGTTTTGGGATTGCTGGTTGGAACGGCAACCGCAGTCGCTCCCTGTTACGCGGATAATCCGATTCGCGTT
>CAZFOX010000653.1:0-3491 GCA_964520565.1 uncultured bacterium
CTTAAAGACGGATACGGACGCGAACCTCGATCTAGTGGGATAAAACAGAAGAGAGAATCAAACAGGCGGTCTTTCCGCATGTTTTCCAAAGGGTACAATACCCCCGGAGAATTCCAAAAGAGTCCGGGGGTTTTCTATTGGAATCGTTATCCTCATACCGTTTTAACCCGCATTTCGAAAAAACCTATAAAGATCGGCTATTTCGAAGCCAGAGAGCGATAATAAACGAACATTCTTTTAAGAACCGCTTTAGCACTCTAGAGAGGAATTCCAGGAAACGGTATGATAAATGTCCATTCCAACAACCCGGAGAATAGCGAAATGCTTTCAATCGACGACATCCTGAACCGGCCAAACCTTCGCGAACAACTGGATCCGGGAAATATGTTACTATCGGCAGAACGTTTTTTCGATGCCGAAGAGATGGCGCGGAATTATACACTGCCCATCCTAAAAAAAATCGAGCATGTCGTTTTTTGCGGGATGGGGGGATCGGCCATCGGTGGAGATTTGGTTCGAGCTTACGCCTCCTCTTTTTCTCCGGTTCCCATTGAAGTAGTGCGTAATTATTCTCTGCCCGCCTATGTGGGGAAAAAAAGCCTGGTTATTGCGGGTTCATACTCTGGCAATACGGAAGAGACGCTTTCCTGTTATGAAGAGGCAAAAAAGCGAGGGGCTCAGATTTTTGCCATAACCACGGGAGGAACATTGGAAAAACTTTGCCTGGCGGATGGAAATCCCTGTTTCCGGATTCCCTCCGGACTGGCACCACGCGCCGCTCTCGGTTATACGTTTATCCCTCTCGTGCTTTTTTTCGAACAATGGAAATTGCTCCCCGTCCAAAGTTGCGACATCAAATCGATGAAGAAAGAAATCCGGGTTTGTTGTACTCATAATGAATTCGAATCGCCCCTCGATGCGAATCCAGCCAAGCAATTGGCCTGTCAGTTGCATGGCGCGATCCCCGTGATCTATGCAGGCCAAGATGTGTATGAACCCGTCGCCGCCCGCTGGCGCGCGCAATTCAATGAAAACACCAAGAGTTTTGCGCATAACGCCGCCGTGCCGGAGATGAATCACAACGAAATCCTGGGTTGGACTCATCCCACCGCCTGGGTGAAGAGGATGCGGCCAATTTTTCTGCTGGATCCGGGTTATCATTATAAAACCACCCAGCGATTTCAGATAATGAGTAAAATTCTCAATACGAAAGAGCATCCCGTTATTGAGAAACACTCGCAGGGAACAGGTCAATTGGCGCGTATCATGTCGCTTATTTACCTGGGCGATTTTGTCAGTATCTACCTGGCCTATCTTTATAAACAGGATCCGTCCCCCATCCCCGCCATCGATCAGTTGAAACGGGAACTATCCCGGGAGCGCAGCTGACCGAGGAATCTATACTTTTCTTCGTCCGGAATCCAATTTCAGAGTACTATACGTCATTCCGTTTTTGCGTTTTGCAAAAGGCCCGAAATGGGTAATTCGAAGACAAAAATGCTTGTATGCGAACTGATTTTTGAGGATACTATTAAGCCGTATGAATTGATGCGGGAGTATTCTTTCGCCCCTTCGGGGTTTAAAAACAGAGATTTCTCTTCAATCGAGATTGCTTCACTGCGTTCGCAATGACAAAAGTTGACTTTTATGGCATAAAAAACAAGGATTTCTCTTCAATCAGAGAAACGGTTACTATTTGAGAATTGTTCTAATGCAGGACTCGCCCGGATGCTGCGTCTTTACAATGCACTGGTGGAAAATGCCGCTGGTATCCAGCCGAGTTTATTTTAGGGCAGCGACCGGCGCCGGGTATGGACTGACCGTCCTATTCTTTATATTGGTCGCTTTATTTTTTGGAAAAGGCCATTCATCCCGCCCGCAGATACTGGACAATGGGCTAATTCAGAGAATTCTTCATCCCGCCGGTGACGAAACCGGGGAGCTAATAGCAATCGGTTCACAAAAAACGTTGCAGGCTCTGCAAACACCGGACGGAAAAGAACGGCTGGTTTTCCCCTATGGAGGGCAGAAGGTTTCCGGACTCGCAATTCCAATGAGCCGGATCCATGTGGCGGAAGACGTTCGGAATATCGGCCTCTGCTTGCAATGCGCCTATCGCGGCTCTCCCACAGTCCACTTTGGATTCACGCCTCCCCTGCCAGTGGAGCCGATTCAAAACTGGGAAGAATTCGCAATGAATCATACGATCGTCTCTCAGGAAATTCCCCCGAATCCGGGTCGGCTGGAGCCGGTTGTGATCATGGCGCCAACCTACATCGATATCGGCCGATTTGAGGTTTCCATTCGAGAAGCGGGATATTTTATTCTCTGTTTTACGTCGCTCGAAAGCGGGGAATTGTATCTGGAAAACTTGATTTTATTGGAGAAACCTTAACCATACCGTAAGAATAGAATCGATAGCCGTTCCTATTCCGAAGATGAAAAAAAAGAGAGAAAATCCCCAATCCGTTCCATCCCCTCCTGCGATTCGGCCAACCGGATCGCAGCCAGTTCAAGCATTGATTCGATGGAATAATTCCCTATTGATGACGGATCGCGTTTATTATGAGGTTGTGACCTGGTTTGGGATTGGATGCACGGCGTTTATCATTGTAGCCCTGTCCGCCTATTTTATCAGAGCTTTATCGGTACGCCCCCGGATTCTCGACCGGGAGATCGTGGGCCGGCTCATCAATCCGCCAACCGATAGCCCTTCCACGATATATCGCATGGGACCGGAGAATTCCATCGCACACGCCCGTTCGCAGGATGGAAGAACCGGGCTTCATTTCACGTTCGGAGAAAACCGGTCGTCGGGAATGATATTTTCGCGCGAGTTGCTTGAGATTCCAGACGACGCGAAGAATTTCGGCATAACACTCAATTGTGCATACCGGGGTCACCCCACATTTTATATCGGCTTTACCAACCGGGTTCCCTCCGGTAATGTGGAGAGTTATACGGAACTTTTGATGGGAGAAACCATGGTGATGATTGAGCTTCCTCCCAGCCTGGATCAAATGCGTTTTTTTCTGACGATGGCATCCACGTATTACACGCCCGATCGTTTTGAGGTTTCCTGGGCGGAAGCCCGGTATTTTTATTTTTTCTTTACGTCGCCGGTTGCCACAGAACTCTTTCTGGACGATATGTTCTTTCTTGAAAAACGATGAACCTACTCTCTCCCACATCCATCCATCGTTGTTTACCCGAATCCTCGTTGGAACGGCTCCGGCGAGGTGATGCGCTGGCGGCGATAATCGTAGCCATGTTTCTAACCGGGCTGGCATTTTATCTCAATCCACAAAGCGACAAGTGCCCGGTCGAACAATACCGGTTGTTCGCGGAAAATCCCTTCAGTTTCCGGGAATTCCCGTATGGAGCCCGCATGGCCACTCCGGTGCTGGTGGGCTTGTTCTGGGAGAATGTCAACGCTGGATTCCGGTCGGTTGCCTTCGCGTCATTCTTTCTCTGCGGAACGTTGCTGACCG
>CAZFOX010000654.1:0-3484 GCA_964520565.1 uncultured bacterium
TACGCCATTTAAATATTTCAAATGCTCCTGCAACAACCGGTCGGCAAAGTACTCGCGGATATGCCGTCCAACGCGCCGGTAGGTCTCTTCCTGACCGGGCGATTCGCGAATCATCTCTTCCTGAACTTCGAAAATCGTATCCAAAATGGCTTTGGCGTCCTCGTCGTTGGCAATCGGCTGGCAAGGCTCCCAGGGATGTGTTTGATAATATTGTTCGACAGACTTCTGGGATTGTTTGTAGGTTCGGATTGCTTCTGCCGCAATCGATTCGATGGCGGCGCGATAACCCTCGCGTAGCGATCTCCAGGGACTTGTATCCGATTCAAAGACCAATGGGAAAGAAGTTTTGGGAACGGCTTGATTCGTGGACATTTTTATTTCTTCCTCCTTACAGGAATCCATTTCGAATATGCCCCATTTATTTCATGATAAAATTACTCTTTTTATCCTGATATTATATAAACAGTTTACTTTGCATGTCAAGAAAAGCAATCGGGAAATCCAGCATTTTTTTCAACAAAAACAAAAAAATGAGGGATGAAAGAGCGATTTTTGAGGGGATATCTGCATAAGTTAAAAATAATCAGATAATTCTGGCGATGATTCTGACGATGATTCTGACGGATTTGTGACAGGATAAAAGAAAAATCCCCCATTGGTTTGGGGGATAGATTCGTGAATTGATACTATTGGGTAGATAAAAAAGGGGAAAGAATCTAGAACAGTTCCCAATCGGATACCTCGGTTTTCGATTCGTTCATCAATACATACACTTCGCCGTTGATGGCATTGGAGGCGCCGCCTGTATCCACGATGGTGCAGATCACGGCGATATCGGTATCGCCGTCGCCGTCGAAATCGCCCTTAACCGCGTACCGGGGTTCTTCCGCAATCGACAGGGAGCCGGTTTCTGTATAATTACCGGAACCATCGTTTTCATAAATTCGAAGGCTGGCCTCCAGCATGCTGGCGCCGCCCACATTCACGATTTTCTGGAGGGTAACGGCGATATCCACATCGCCGTCCCCGTCGTAATCGTCGGCGAGAACGCTATACGTGATACCGGGAGTAGGGATAGTGGAGAGAGGAGAGAACCGGTTGCCTTTGTTTTCGAAAATCAGCACGGAGGCGTTTTTCCCCGTGAAAGAGGCGAGTCCGCTTAGATCGCCGACGTTCGTAACGGCGATATCTATCCGGCCATCCTGGTTGAAATCGGCGCGATCGAGAGACCAGGGGAAGAAATCGACGTAAATAGGATCGATTTCGTTGAGCCCGTTGCCCGATCCCCGGAAAACCGATACGTTCATATCGACATATTTCAAATTGAAATTGTTATCGTAATCCGTCGCGCCCTGATTGACTCCCACGATATCGGGATATCCGTCTTCGTTGAAATCGAAACACTGGAAATCGACCAGCGCCCCATCGGTGAGTTTCGGGATCCCCGCGGAAAAAAGACCGCGGCCTTTATTCACAAAATGATAGAAACCGGCTTCTACCACAAGAATGGAACCGGTCATAATATCAATATCGATCTCCCCATTATTACCCACCAGGAGATCTTGATCGCCATCGCCATCCAGGTCGTCGACTTTCATGACGGAAGGAATTCCCCCGATGGGTTGATAGATTTGAATGTATTTCCGGTCCGGTTCGGCAAAAAAGAAAATCACTCCGGACTGGGCGGGCTGGCCTAGGCTGGTTCGATCGAGGTTCTGGACAAAAGCCACGGCCAAATCGAGAGGAGGAATGCCGTCCAGATCGCCAACGGTCAATGCGATCGGATGTTTCCGGCCTTCGTCGAGTGGCACGTGTTTGATTTCGGTAAAGTTGCCGTCACCATCGTTATACGCGATGGTAATGGAATGGCTCATGATATTGGCGACCGCCAGGTCCAAATCGCCATCGCCGTCGAGATCGCCGGTGGCGATCGTGCTGGCCCGTAGACCGGTTGTAAAGATAGAGCCGTGCTCGAATTGAATGGCGGCATAAAGACCGTTCGGCGCAAGAATCAGTACACCGATCGCAAACATCAATCCACGAGTTAAATTAACCTTCATCGACCTGCCTCCATTATTTATCTTGACTTTGTATGCTGTATACTCATCACTATAGAACCGATGGCCGAGCTTAATGTATCAAATATGTAACAAATTGTCATTCGAATAAATTCGAATTGCTATTTTACGCAGGCTAAACTATAGTGAAAGGGTAGGAATTACCGATCGGACAATGGATTGGAGCCGGGTTTTGAATCGAAATAAGGCTTTTACCCTGGTGGAGTTGTTAATCGTGGTGGCGATTATCGGCATCCTGGCTCTCATTGTGCTTCCCAACTTTCTGGCCGCCCAGGTTAAAGCCAAAGTCGCTCGTAGCCAGGCCGACATCCGAACCATCGTGAATTCCCTCCAAGCCTACCGGATCGACAACAACGCCATCCCTCCCCTTCCGGAAAAAAGCGGAACCATGACAATGCTGTCTCCGATTCACGTTTCTGTCTTGCAAAATTTGACGACTCCGGTGTCCTATCTATCGGGAGGATCGGGAAACAGCCCCTTCTCGGCCTACCACGGGTACTGGTATTACAACTGGGATTGGTTCGTGGTCAACACGGGAGAAGCGCCGCACTGGTACTATAACAATATGTATCACCAGGAAAAAACCTTATGGATGGTGCATACCCTGGGGCCGGTAATCTCGGAAAAGCCTTATGAAGTCGTTGAAAATAACATTATTCTCTGGCAGGATTACGATCCTTCCAACGGCATTTCCAGCCGGGGCGTGATTCAGTTCCACGGCGAATAAGTTATTATAAATCAATATATTATACTGCATTCAGTCATCCGGATTTCCGTATTATTTTTCTGTGTTTAATAATAAAACAGACAACCGATCCAGATAGTTTGCCATACTCGTAAATTTCCCATTGACGGCAGAGGAAAAATCAATAAAATAGGTTTCATTCGTGGAGGCAAACCACGACAAAAGTGTAAAAAACCTAAACACGCACCCCCGAGGAGGAGCCGCTTCCCCCCAACGCCGAACCGGCGGCTCTTCCTCTCCCTTTTTTAAACCCCCATTCACCAACTCCCTAATGGAAACCTAACATATTCCGATACGTATCTTTGAAAAGCTTTCTTCATGCTGTCCATCTTCAATTTACGCATAGTTATTATCCGTTAAGGCCGAAGAAATTGACTGCATCGATAACAGAATGGGAATACGAACGAACTCTCCTTCTTTTGATCCAGTCTAGTCAAACGATTCGTAAAAAGTGCCGGGTAAAAAATCAACGTAGTACTTTCAGATTGCTTTATTTCATTCGCAATGACGCGAATGTTTCGCAATGTCATTGCGAACGAAGTGAAGCAATCTTATGATGATCCGATTCGCCGGTTGGATCATCATATGTTCATATGTTTTTTTTCTCCGGCAATATAAAACGGTCAGACTATTAGTCAAACGCTCGATTCATCCGATAAAA
>CAZFOX010000655.1:0-3470 GCA_964520565.1 uncultured bacterium
TTGATGCCCTATGACACCGTCTACGAACCCATCGTTTTGGGTAAAACCCTCTTCATTGGATCGAACGCATCCGATTGCCTGATCGCACTCGATACGGAAACCGGCCGGGAAAAGTGGGTGTATTTTGCAGATGGCCCTGAACGTCTTCCTCCCGTTGCAGGGAAGGGGAAAGTCTACTTCGTCAGCGATGATGGCTGCCTGTATTGCCTCGGCGCGGAACGAGGGAACCTGCTATGGAAGTACAAAGGTATTCCCCAAGACCGTTTGATCCTGGGAAACGAACGTCTCATTTCCACCTGGTGCGCGCGTGGTGGCCCGGTTCTTCACGACGGTATTATCTATTTCGGCGCGGGTATTTGGCCGTTCATGGGTGTATTCGTTTTTGCCATCGATGCCGAGACCGGGAAGGAAATCTGGGTAAACGATGGTTTCGGTTCGATCTTTATCAAGCAACCCCACAATTCGCCTTCCTTTGCCGGTGTTGCTCCGCAAGGAAGTTTGGTTGTCGCGGGAGATCGTCTTCTTGTTCCTGGAGGCCGTTCCGTTCCTGCCTGCTTTGACCGGAAGACCGGCGAATTGCTCTATTATCGGCTGGCGGAAAATCAGAAAACCGGTGGTTCTTTTATTTGTGCCATCAAAGATCATTTCTTGAATTATTATCGCGACCGGGTGGTCAATCTCTATGATCTATCGTCGGGAGATCGGCTGATCGATCAAATCGGCCGGCTCCCCGTTGTTACGCCGTCTGTTCTCTATAGCATGGGAGAGGAAATCTCGGCACTCGATTTTACGAGCCTGCGGCAGGAGATCAAAGAGATTAAGGAGGAGGATGAAGACACGGGCGAAGTTACTATCCGTAAAACCAAGGTTTGGCGGATCGATACGCTTTGGGAACAAAAAACAGAAAGCCGGGGCGATCTCATCAAAGCCGGTAACCGCCTCTATGCGGGCGGTCTCAATACTGTTTCGGCTCTCGATCTCTCCAATAATCTTTCGAAACCGCCTTCGGTGTCCTGGAAAACGTCGATTGAAGGTACCGCTTCCCGCCTCCTCGCTGCCGATGGAAAACTCTTTGCCGTCACACTCGAGGGGAAACTTTACTGCTTTGGAGGAACGCCTCGGGAATCAACTGTCTATCCCCTGTTAGTTGAAACAAATCCCTTGCCAGAATCTGCCGTACGCCCTGCGCAATCCCTTCTCGATGCAACTGGAGTACGCGAGGGGTACTGTCTCCTCTTTGGTGTCGAAGACGGCGATGTCATCGAGGCTTTATTGCGCGGATCCGATCTCCGTCTTCTGGTTTTCGATTCCAATCCAGACCGGGTTGAGGTACTGCGCCGCCGTTTCATGGCGGCGGGTCTTCTCGGAAAACGTTTGTCCGTTCGCTTGGGCGATGCAATCAATACGCAGATACCCCCTTATCTAGCCAGCCTGATTATCTATGAAAGCCGCGCCAATTTATCCAATACCGAAATGGATGCTCTTCTGGCTCGTCTTTACGATTGCGCCCGCCCCTATGGCGGCCTCATTACCATGAAACTCGATGGGAACGGCATAGCCGAGGCAACGGATTCACTCGAGCGGCTGGCTTTAGCCAACGCTCGGGTCGCCCACTCCGGCGGGTATCTCCATATTGTACGCGAGGATTCGCTGCCCGGCTCGGATGACTGGACGCATCAATACGGCGACATCGCCAATACGGTCAAATCGGATGATCGGCTGGTGAAGCTTCCCCTGGGAATTCTCTGGTTCGGTGGCAGTTCCAACCTGGATGTTCTTCCCCGTCACGGTCACGGTCCTCCCGAACAGGTATCCGGTGGCCGTCTTTTCATTCAGGGCATGGATTGCCTGAGCGCGCGGGATGTCTATACCGGACGGGTTCTTTGGAAACGGATGCTTCCCAATTTAGGCAATGAAGGCGTCTATTTCGACGACACGTATCGGGATGCGCCTCTATCGACCCAGTACAATCAGGTTCATATTCCCGGCGCGAACGCGCGAGGAACGAACTTTGTTGTTGCTCCCGATCGCGTATATATCATCCAGGATAACCACTGCCTGGTTTTAGATCCCGTGACCGGCGATACTCTCCAAACGATTGAACTCCCGGCATTGCCCAATTCCAAAGAACCGGACGCGTGGGGATATATCGGCGTATATGAGGATTATCTGATCGCCGGTGCGGGATTCGTTAGCTATTTGGATTTCATTCCTATCGATCCGAAAGTGGAGAAGAATAAACGTTCCTTTTATAACTACGATAAAACGTCCAGTAAACGATTGGTTGTAATGAACCGGTATACCGGCGAAGCATTGTGGACATATACCTCCAACCTGGGTTTACGCCATAACGCCATCGTAGCGGGCAATGGGAAGATATTCTGTATCGATAAAATGCCCGATCCCGCCGAACAAACCTTGAAACGCCGTGGCAGGCAGTTCGCCGGAACGCCCCGCTTATTGGCCTTTGATATCCTTACCGGCAATATTCTGTGGAACGAAAGCCGCCAGGTATTCGGCAGTTGGCTCGGTTACTCCGAAGAACACGATGTCCTGGTCGAGGCCGGTCGCTATTCGCGCGATATGTTGGCGGGCGAATCCCGGAATAAATTGGGTGCCCATCGCGGTCGTGACGGTACAGCTCTGTGGATAGTCGATGCTACCTATGGCGGTCCCTGCATACTCCACGGGGAGACCATCATCACTGAACCCTATGCTTTCCATCTGTTGACTGGCGAACAAATCATGCGCCGCAATTCTCTGACCGGCGAGGAAACGCCCTGGATGTATACTCGGCAATACGGCTGTAATTACGCCATCGCCAGCGAATATATGATGACCTTCCGCTCGGCCGCCGCCGGATTTTTCGATTTGGAAAACGACGCGGGAACCGGCAATTTTGGCGGTTTCAAATCCGGCTGTACCTCCAATCTGATCGCCGCCGATGGCGTTCTGAACGCTCCCGACTATACCCGTACCTGCTCTTGCAGTTATCAAAACCAGACTTCCCTGGCTTTGATTCACGATCCCAGTGTGGAAATCTGGACATACAATAACATCGATCTCGGTTTCGGTTCCATTCAGCGGCTCGGTTTAAATTTGGGCGCTCCCGGCGACCGCCGCAGTAACGAAGGGACTCTCTGGTTGGAATATCCAATCGTGGGCGGCCCCTCTCCTGAAATCGGCGTACAAACCGTTCCCCAAGAACCAGTTTCTTTTCGCCACCATATTTCCCGGATGAACGGCGGTGAACTGGAATGGGTGTGCGCTTCAGGATTTCTGGGAGTTCACCGAATTATTATCAATCTGGCCGATGGTTCCCGGGGAACGGACGATTACACCGTCCGGCTTTATTTCGCCGAACCGGAAGACTTATCGGCTGGTGACCGTGTGTTTCAGGTTTCTATCCAGGGACAAACGGTGCTATCGAATTTCGATATCGTACGCGAAGCGGGTTCCGTCCGTCGCGG
>CAZFOX010000656.1:0-3469 GCA_964520565.1 uncultured bacterium
TTCATGGATTATTTCGCCTAAGATAGAATAGAATCGTCTCCCACAGAATTCACGACAGCATTATGAATAAAACCCACGAAATATCTATCCTGAATGGGGATCAAGACGCGGAAAGAATCACAACCGTTATAGCACTTGTCAAACATCATTCCGATGGGGTGGGAGAGGGCAAAAAGGCATTCTTTTTCCCGAAAATTTTCTGCAACCAATTTGCCATGCCGGCATTATGATGAAGGGTAGATTTTCATAGTGGGAAACGGATATGACGGCTATCGCCCAAGCGTTGAAAAAACTGGAGAAATTCAATTCTGCGGATTCTGAAGAAAACGCTCGCATGGATTCCGAACGAGCGTTGATCGAACGAGCCAGGACCAGCGCCTCCGCTTTCGGACAGTTATATGAAATCCACTACAGCGCCATTCTCAATTACCTATACCACCGGACGTTGAATGTAAGCGCGGCCGAAGAGTTGACCTCCAACACTTTTTTCAAGGCTTTAAACGCCATACCCAGCTACCGCCATAAAGCCCCATTCCGAGCCTGGTTGTACCGGATTGCTCTCAACGAACTGCACATGTATTTCCGCAAAGAGAAGCGCCGAACGTATACCGAACAAACGTACGTTTGGAAAGAAGACCTCGACCGGATTCATTTTCCAATTCAGACATTGAAACCGCCGAAGCGCGACGTGAGAGAATGAAGCAATATTCGCTGTTGCACGAACAAATCTCAAAACTCCCCATGCGCTATCAGGAAGTCATCACCCTGCGATTCTTTGAAAACCTCGAATATTCCCAAATCGCCCAAATATTGAACAAACACATGGGAACCGTGAAATCTCTGATTCATCGGGGACTCAATCGGCTTCGCAAACAAATGGATAAACAAAACCGCTATGTAATATCAATTCAAATAAAGTTCATTCAATGGGCAATCGTCGGAAACGAATTCGATGATCTTCCACAACAATCACAGAGCCTTTTTCAAAATACTCTGAAGAGAGATTCAAGATGTTTCGCAAACGCTCAATAACAAACGGCGTGCGCGTATTATGCAATCGAAACAATATCACAGTCGCAAACGGCTCGACGGAAAAAGCAGCGATTTCACAAAAATCCAAGTCAAATGTCACAATAATGCGTTTTTCTTGACTGGCTTTAAGAAAAATGTGGGAATCAGGCGCTCGATGAAGTCCCTCTTCCGCAAGATGGACGGCGTCGTGACCTCTTTCGCGCAACCACGCGCTTATCCTTCGAGCGACGCCCATGTCCAGAAGAAAACGCATCGTCGAACCTCATCACATCGGGACAATTTCTTCTTGAGTGAGCCATGCGGCATAGGCAAGAGACTGACGAATATCTTCTTCTTCCAAATCGGGATAATCGGACAGGATTTCTTCAAAAGTAGCGCCGTGCGCGATTTGACTGACAACGACCGAAACGGGAATTCTCATTCCGCGTATGCAGGCCTTTCCCCCCATGATTTGTGAATTGAACGTTATTCGATCGAACATGGACGTCCTCTATACATTCATCGGTCGCAACACTGCTTTTCTCTATTATACGCAAAAACCAATATCGATCACTCATTTTCTTTAGGCTCTTCATCATCCAGCGCCTTCAATTGACTTCGCCAGATTTTTCGCATCTCGCAAAACACCGCGCGGTGGTTGTAATAGTCGGGATAGGTCCAAGGCAGTTTCTGAAAGTCCTCCCGTGAGAAGGTCATAGTGACTTCGGCATAAATTCCCGATCCCACATACACTCTTTGGCTGAAGTTCTTGGTGCTGGCGAGGATCAGGTTGGCCGCGCCGATGTAGCCCGGATCGAGGTTGACGGTACGTTTCCCATCTACCGCCAATTGGTCTTCAATGAAGTTAGTCAGGCATTTCAATTCCGCCAACTCGCCTGGATCGATGAGATATTTCAGAGAGACGTACTGCCGTGTCAGATTTTCTCCCATTTCCTCATCGTAATACCGGGTTTCCACAAAGGCGAATTCCGGGCTGCGATAGTCGATGGGGCCATACTCTCGCTCGATCGCCCGAAGCGCCTCATCCCTGCGCTCCATGTTGTGAAATAACAAGCCGAGGATGGCCTTCACTTTTGTGGGGGGAGTGATCGCGCCCACCGGTTCTACTCCTTTTCACCTCGTTATGAATTTTGATCTTCCATATCGAACGTTCCTAAACGATCCTCATTTACCTTATCATGCTTTTTCAGCAAGAAAAAGCGGATATGTTGTACAGTCGTCTCAATTGTAACAAAAAAGGGTATTTCATGCAGGTTGCGCCGGTGTAATCGCCATCGCATAATTCCTGCATGACCGATTCTCTGATCTTTCAAACCCAACATCTTCACTTGGACGACGGGGAAATAGCGCCCGCGCAAGTACGATGCACTCCGGGTCGTCCGCTCGAAATCCGCATGGGAGTGCATCCGGGCGCAGATATCGTCCTGCCCGACGGCATTCATATAGCTCTGGCGCGGGCGGATACGCACGTTCATTTCCGGGAAAGCGTAATGCCCAGCCGGGAAGAATTCGAAGCCGACACCATTCGCCCCTCCGATCTGGCCTACGAACAGTTGGCCGCCAACGTGGATGCCGCCAATCGGGCGTACGGCGTGCATTGCGGTTCGCTGGCCGCGCTCAAAGGAGGCGTATGGATTGTAGGAGCCATGGGAAATATTCCCTGGGCTCCCGTCGGTGAAACGCGCTGGCGAAAAACCGATCAATGGTACCGCGAACGAGCGCTGATTTACACACATGTCTGGCCGCGAATGGAACCGGGCGTTCCTCCCATTGGGGGGCAGGAAGAGAAAGATTTCGGTTCCACGTTCGGCGGGTTGGGAATCAGCGAGGCGCAACGCAGACAAATGTACCTGGATCGTCCCGGCGGGATGGTTTCGTATCACAACGACCGCGAACGTCCCGGAGAAAATCTGGAGGAATTTCGTTCGCGCGTCCGGCCGCCGGATTATCTTTTGCAACCGCTCTATTACGACGGGGGAACGGTTTACGCCATGCAGCGGGAGACCTTTCTTCTGGCGATGGAAGCGAAACTCAATCGCCTGTTAACCCGGCATATTCCCACCGGGCCGGCGCTCGACATGATTCTTCGTTCCCGCAGCGGAACGGAGATGGAACTCCCCGCCGAAGTGGGGCTCGATTATCTCTATTTCAATCGCGATATGCTGGCCGGGCGGGAATCCCGGTTCATTAATTACCGAAGGCCTGCCCTGCCCTCGCGCGAAGACCAGGCGTCTCTGATCGAACTGCTGCGCGACTGCGCCCGGTTACGCGATCCGTTGACCTTTCTAGGATCCGATCACGCGCCTCATTCCCTGGCAGCCAAGTCGTTCCGCGACAACGGACTTCCCGGCAGTCCCGGAACGCGGGTATTGGAGCACACTCATCAAATCCACATGCACCTGATTCACGAACGAGGTTTCACGCATGCCGATATCGA
>CAZFOX010000657.1:0-3453 GCA_964520565.1 uncultured bacterium
GAACGATTCCACGGGAACCTTGGTCGTCTGCTGGTCGTAATCGTGGAACCGTGCGGTGTATTGCTTCTGCCAAAAGGCCTTCGCATTCACAAACGATTCTCGCTCTCCCGCTGGAACTATCGCTTCCGCTCCCCGCTCGACGAACGAATGCCCCCCCCAGGCAACGTCTCGGCGGAAATGCGTAAACAGGACCATTTCTGGAGACAAAGAAACCTCGCGCGGATCGCCATATACAGCGAGCGTCTTCCCGCCCCGTTCGATCAATACCCCATTCACCGATCCGCGAATTACGGTGACACTGGGAGTTATGGAAATCGTATCGGCGGATGAGAATACAGGGATGAACAATGAGATGATGGACAGGCAAACAATTAAACGTGTCATGGTTCGACTCCTGATTTAGGATTGATTATTGGAAAGGAAAAACGAGGGTGAGGCAAGGGGAGGGGAGAATATAAATGTTCTTGAGTAACATTGTGAGGGAATTGCTGCAAAAAAATCCCCTCTATATAATTCCTTCATACTCTCATACTACGTGGCCTTATCGCCTCCAGCGCCTTGTCTTCTAATTCTCTCGCACGATACAAATCCCATCGCTGCTGCAGGTTCATCCAAAAATCAGGTGAGGTGTTGAGAAACCGGGACAAACGCAATGCGGTGCTGGCGCTGATTCCCCGGCGCTGGTTAACGATTTCGTTGATCCTCTGATAAGAAACCTGAATGGCGTTTGCCAGTTGTTTCTGTGTGATCTCCATTGGAATTAAAAATTCCTCCAGCAACATTTCGCCGGGATGGGTTGGAACTCGGTGAGTGGGGATGCGTATCATCGAAATACCTCATTTTTCCCGATCTTAGAATGATTCTCATAATTACGCCGTTATTCGTGTTTCGAAAAAGTCCGTATTCAAAGGATTATTCGAAGATAGAGCGTATGAATTAATGTACATATTTTTGATAACCGTTTTGTGATAATCGACTATTTCAACTTGATCCGGGCCAAAATAAGTCCAGATGAAACAGATTCAGTACTGCTGATTAATTCGGATACGGTAACGCCCTTTTCTATCGCCGGAAAGACATTCCAATTGGTTTCCTGGAGGAGTGTTGAGTTCCTCAAGAGAGACGACAGAATCGAGTTGATCGAGTTTTCTCGCCGCGATTTTCCATAAATAGCCTGGGCACGATTTCCTTGCGGCTTTCGAGTTTTTTCCATTGAAAATATCTTCGACGCCTACGTTTTTAAAGGATCGTATCATGAAGCGGTTATAGCATGGATTCCATGTTATCGATAGACATCATTTGTACTTATAGGGGACTCTTAATTAATGTAATGGTCGACAGTTGTCAATCACTCTTTCGTAAATTAGGTGGTTGAGTTAAATCGGCTTATTCGTTCAATTCAGATTGCCTTATGAAAAATTACTCATTTGAGCTACTGGCTCGGGTGTAACCTCGCCCCCCCCCCTATTTTTTATTCAAATGTTCATTCGTTTTATTGCATTAAGAAAATTGTGCAATTTGATTGTAAAAAATTAAAATAATCAATTTACATATTGAAAAATTCAATATATTATTTGAATAATTAAAATGGAAACTAAAAGATTCGTATCCCGTTGCCCGGTTTGTGAGGGAGAATTGGTGGTCTCCAAGATGTCCTGCGTCTCGTGTGGGACATCGATCGACACCCAACTCTCTGCACCGCCTTTCTTTCGCCTTCCCAATGACTTGCAGGAATTTGTACTGGTCTTTTTGCGTAACCGGGGCAATATCCGGGAGGTGGAGAAGGAACTGGGGATTTCATATCCCACTGTCTGCAAGAAAATCGATAAAGTCAATGAACTACTTGGCAACGTTCAATCCAAGACAGACCGGCTCGAGATTCTGGAGCGGTTGGAACGGGGCGAAATTACCGCCCAGGAAGCCGCCAAACTATTGCGAGAGAGGTGAGTGATATGTTTTCTGTTTCAGTCAATTTTGATGAATTATTCAACCACGATTGGCAAGCCCCATTCTTTGTCGGCCTGGCTTCGGTTCTGTTCTTTGGAAGCATGTTTCTTCCATTCATTTACCAGCGTTATTTATCCGTGCGCTACAGACGGGCGTTTCTTTTAAGCTCGATCGCATTAACAATCGCCTTTGTTCTTGAATTTTATCATTACGCCTCTCATGTGGATTTATGGTCAACAATCGATAAAAATCCGATCTTCTGGTTTCATCAATGCCTGACACCCGGTTTGTTGACGCTGTTCTTTGTGCCATTTGTTTACATGTTGGTTTCCAAGTGGTTATATAACCAGGTGTCGGATTTGGAAAAGACGCCCGGCCTCGTTGGATATCGCTCCTGGCTGTGTCTCGCTAATTTGATCTGCGTTGTGGTAATCGCATACTCTTATATTGCTAGTTTTAATTTCTGGAATTGGAATGATAATTATCCAGTGTTTTACGATCCCTTGGAGTTCTTTTTTTCCTTGGTTGCCTTGTTGCTGGTGTATCCCACTATCAATACGATCCATAAAAAATGGACTGGACTGGTAGAGAAAGTGAAATCGAAACACGATGAGAGGGTAAGCGAATCCGCCGTGCAGAGCAAAATTATCGATCTTTTGTCCAATGGCAAGATTACCCCCCAGGAATGCGCCGAGCTATTGGCCGCCATTTATAAGCCCAAAGAGACAAAGGGGATAACTGCCGAGCCGTCTGATTCCACGCCGCCCCCTGCACCACCGGACGGTTCTTCACAAAATTACAATGGGGAAGAGTCGAAAAAAAAGGAAGACAACTCAACCTCATTTCCTGCTGTTCCTGAATATTAATCGTGGAGGTTAGAAAATGGATAAACAATTGGATTTTCAGGTATTTGAAACAAGCGCAATCGATTATGGCGCTGTTTATATCCTGTTGTTATTCACGATCATACCATTCCTCATCAGTATTTTTTGTTATAAAGCGTATCTTCGAAAGACATGGGGTTTTACACTATTAATCAGCGTTACAACCATGTTTATGGTTTATATAGCGATTGCCTGGGGTGTCTGGAGTTATGAATCGCACCATAAAATTCCGACCGATCCAATGTTTTCTTTTCATATTATTCCGGCGGGTGCGTTGTTCTTTTTTCTGGTTCCTCTGGCAATTCAGTTGTACGGAAAATGGTTTTGTAACCAGGCGACCGAGGCAGAAAAAATTCCCGGCTGGACTGGTTTTAAGGCCTGGTTGTCGCTAGGGAATTTGATCTGCTGCGCAGGGATCGTGATTTGCGGCTATTTGATGTCTTATCCCTATCATACAGGGGGTAGATTATTCGAACTTTCGATCCTGATCTTCCCGTTGTTGTGGATATATCCGTTGGTGAATACATTATCTTTTTATTTCTCTCAGAATGGGCAAAACAAGGATAATCTTTCCGCTGTCCAAACCAAAATTATCAAGATGCTCGAAGAAGGAAAAATCACA
>CAZFOX010000658.1:0-3442 GCA_964520565.1 uncultured bacterium
CCATCTCCTAAGCAGGTAGATCATGGTGTGATGAGCAAGTTTCGTGGATCAAAAAATGGTTTGCCCAAGTATTTGAAACCCTTGCCGTCTTTTAACTTAAATATGTTGCCTTTCGAGAACCTGAACCATGAGTATCCGTTGAATTCTTGCAGTACCTCACCTTTGTGTCACAATGAGGTTCTCAATTTTTTTGCTAGAAGGAGGGTATTTTCACTCCTCCATTTCGTCCTGATCGACTCGCAGGCCTCGAACAAACGCCACGTCCACCGACTCGTCGATTTGCAACGCCTGTTTGGCCTGTTCGATGAGTTCGGGAATCAACGGTTTCACCCAATCAAGATCGTGACTCTGGTCGATTTCAAGGATATGGGATTGGCCATCCGTGAACTTGATTTTGAGCCGGTCGAACAGCGGATCGGTTTTGTCGAACATGGATAATCACTGGATATTTTATGGCAACACAGGTTTATATGGATTATGGCGGCAAGAATCCTTACGGAAGATGAAACCAATGGGGTGTATAATACGAAGAAACAGATTGGATAATCGAAATCGACAATCCACAAATCGCCTAACGGAATTGCGCCATTGCGCACTATATTTTATTTTTACGATCCATGTTATAATAAGCAATGGCGATGAAAGAGGTGATGTTATGGAAGACAGAACAGGGCGATACGAAGCGTCGGGTGTGCTCAACAGCATGAGAATATCTAAAGGCTTTGGAAAACTCTACACCATGGATACTTTTGGAAACATCCCCGTTGAAAGCGTAACCGTTGACGAGGCCAGGAAAATTCTAGACCGGGCTCTTGGAAATGAGAGTCTTTATGAGTGCGTCAGGCAGGAAAGAGACGAACGGTAAAAAATGATGCCACAGTTCTACCTGGACACCTGATTGAAGAAATTTTTCTGAATCTCGGCGGATATACAAAGAATCAACCTTTTCCTTCTCTGATTTTTCTTACCGTCGATGCAAAAACACCATTAAACGCGACTGCCCAAATCTTTTAATAGCATGGGGAGAAATAGTATTTGGCAGGACGATTGATATGCCCATCGCTTTGGAGAAGCAGAAGCAGGTTAAGAAATACATCGACCGGATCATCCAGCAGAAGAACGGCGAATTGGAGAAAGCCATCGAACAGGGTGAAAAGGGATACGCCGAGTCTGCTTTTGAGAAAAAGAAACGGGAATTGGAAACCACTTTTCTTCCCGTCATCGAGCAATACAACGCCGCCCTCACGAACCTGAAATCGCTGGCAGACCAGAAAGGATACTATCCGAGTTACGAGCGCCATTATTCCCGTTACAGCGTTCGGGAGATGGAACCGATAAAAACCGCCGTCGACGATGAGGAGGTTCGCGAGTTGGTGAAGAAGGACTATCGCGAGTCGATCCAGTCCAGCATCGAAAAGCAGAAGGAAGAGATAACCCGGCGGGAGATGGAGATCACCGAAATGATACTCTTTGCCGAAGATACCGAAATCGCCCGCATGGTTCGCGAGTTCAAGGAAATGAAAATGGAGATTTGAGCGGCATTTTTCGAGAAGAGTCAGTATGAGTTATTACACCACTGTATCTGTGAATTTGTCCGTGAAGCCGGATAAGATCGAAGCGTTCCAACAACGTCTAGAGGAAATCAGAAACGTTACCGATTCAGATAGCCATTGGTTTCGCTGTTACAACGATCTCTCCGTTGACGAAGAAGGGAAACTTCAATTCGAAGAAGATTACCGCAGATGGTACGATGGCGAGCGCTTCTACAATTTGGTCAAAGAGTTCGTGGACGGCGGCGACATCACCGGTTACGGCGAAGAGTTTGAAGATTATTGGCGGATCGTGTTCGATGGATGCGGCGGCTGGAAAAGGCAGAAGCCCGTCTTTGTCGATGAGGAAACCGATCCTAAACAGGATACAGCAACTCCATAACAGAATGCACGATTTCTGATTGTTTCTCATGCAACGGTTTATTGAAAAATCCTTTCATCCTGGAGCCAAAGATTCGAGAAGCCCATTCTTCGGTCGCATGCGAAGAGATGGCGATGATGGGAAGAGTGATTTTTTCATGGGAGAGATACTCAAGGAACTGACCTCGTTGGGGAAATCCAATATCGGAAATAATCAGGTCGCATTGTTTTTCTTGGAGTAGGGCGATGGCTTGCGCGCCATCATTGGCATAGGAACACTCGAATCCCCGGTTCTCGAAAAATTCCCTTATTTGAGAGAATACGTCGTTTTCGTCGTCGATCAGGAGAATCTTTTTCATAAGACTTCACCATTACGCATTTATTTCAATACTATCGCCTATATCGATGAATATGCAGAATGGTTTAATCTATGGGCTGGCGAAAATGAGATATAATACTCATGCAGACGAAGGAGACGGTCTCATGGAAAACGAAACAAAACGGTACGAAAGCGGTGGCGTGATAAACGAATTGCGCATTATTGATAATCTGGCCACTGAGTGTTTATTCAAAGCTTTCCCAGGCCGTGAAATCCGAAACATTCCTCTGGACGAAGCCCGGAAGATTCTGGATCGGGCATTGGGTGATCGATCATTTTCCGATTATATTCGCATGGAACGCGACGGACTATAAGATAAAGAACCGCTATGCCATTCTTCTATGTGGATACTTCTGTTTTGGTCAAACGCTATCGCCCGGAATCGGGTTCTGACTTTGTCAACCAGTTATATGAATTTCACAAAAGGCGGAAAGAATATCTCTACACGTCCAATCTGACTATCGTGGAATTCTGTTCGGCCATCATGAGGCTACGCCGAGAGAACCGGCTTGGCGAAGAAGAGGCGATGGATTTGATGGCTGCCTTCAGCATTGAATCTGATTCGATGATCCACTATCTAATGCTGGACCGGGAAATAATCTCCTCCTCCATTCGGATTTTATCTCTTCATTCATTGAGGTCGCATGACGCCATCCAATTAGCGTCCGGTCTTGAGGTCAAAGAATTCGCTTTGAAAGCGGGAGAAGAGTTCTTTTTCGTCTGTGACGATGATCGGCTGTGTGCCGCGGCGGAGCGGGAAGACCTGCAGGTGCTCAAGCCCCGGGTGTCCCAGTTTCCCGTAGCGCTGCCGCCGGAGCGCGGGTAGTCCCGTTCGATGTATCCTTCCCACCTTTGCGGTGTGGCGGCCCGCGTGAATGCCGCCCTACGACGGCGTTCGGGGCTATATTCTTCTTTTCGGTTTGCGAACCGAAAATCAGATATGCCCCTCAGCCGAAAAATCCATCGCGGCATTCGTTGAACGCCGCCACGTTAAAAGCAAAGGTGATGAAGATGGATATCAATCGAACCAGAAACAACCCGGCGGCCAGCCAGGCCGTTGCGGGGAATCGGGGCTTGGTCTCCGATCCGGTGCGCTGCCTGCGCTGCAGCGGTTGGGCCCGATCCGACCGTGGAACGCCATTCGCGATTTTCC
>CAZFOX010000659.1:0-3442 GCA_964520565.1 uncultured bacterium
TGAACTTCCTCCTGTGGGCAGCGCAATGTTTGCCGTCTACGATCGCGATCCCAAGCAGAAAACCGATGCGTCTGCGGCCTGGAAACTAGGCGAACCGCTGAAACCGTCCGGCGGGATGAAAATCGAGATGCTTGCTCCCAATGGGATAACGCTCGATTACGTGGATCTGGTATTAAAGGGCGAAACCACCGAAGGACTGTATTTCTACGATGCCCAGACCCGCATCTATCAGGCGCACGGTTTCCAAAAGAATCCCTGGGACAATGCGGTGCAATTTAAAGACGAACTGATTCAGAAAGACAAATTCCCCGCCGATTCCGGCTTCGAACTGCGTTATCCCTTCACCATCGATGGCTTCTCCTCTATGCCCTCTCTGAAACTGGTCGTGGAACAGGGCGGCTTCTATACGGTATCCGTCAATGGCCATGAAGTGAAACCGGAAAAAGATCAATGGTGGCTCGATCGCGCATTCCGGGTATATGCCATCAAACCGGAATGGCTGAAGACGGGACGTAACACGATATCAACTTCCGCCAGACCGTTTTCCATTCACATGGAACCGGAACCGGTTTACCTGCTGGGCGATTTCAACCTGAAGAGTATAGAAAAAGGATTCGCCCTGGTTCCTTCTACGCCGCTGAAACTGGGTCCATGGCGCGAACAAGGGCGGCCTCTGTACGCCGATCGGATCGCCTATAGTCAAACTTATACCATCGAAGCCGACAGCGCAAAGCAACATGCCGTCGAATTGGGCGATTGGAAGGGAACCGCCGCGCGGGTCGATGTCAACGGCAAGACGGCGGGTTACATTCTCTGGCAACCCTGGCGGCTCGATATTACCCAGGCGTTGAAACCGGGCGAAAACACCGTGACGGTCGTCGTTTTCGGCAGCCTGAAAAACCTGTTGGGACCGCATCATGCGGGCGAACTGCGCGGTTCTGCCTGGCCGAGTGCGTTCTGGCAACATCCAAAAGAAGGACAACCCTCCGGCGATAAGTACGACACCATCGGCTACGGCTTGAATCAACCCTTTGTTGTCTACTAAAAAACCGAACGGACGGGGGGCATTACGCCTCCCGTCCGTTTCTATAGGAAAAGAAATCAACCATTCTTTTGGGGGGAACCCATCATGAAAACCGGTATCTTTTCTTTGTTGACGATTCTTCTCATCGCGTTGTTCCCCTTCGCTTCTTCCTCCGAATCGAGTCTGCGGGTATGTGATTTACGCTGCGAATACCAGCGCGATCCACTCTCGATCGATTCGCCCGCACCAAGGCTTTCCTGGATTCTCGAATCGCCGCGCCGTTCCGCAAAACAGACCGCCTATCGAATCCTGGTCGCCACGGAGAAAGATACTCTGCGCAATAATACTGGCGATTTGTGGGATTCGGGAAAGGTTTCCTCCATCCAATCCATTCAAATCGCCTACGCCGGAAAGGCGCTCGCGTCGTTTCAACGATGCTTCTGGAAAGTGCGCGTCTGGGATGGCGAAGGGAATCCCTCGCCTTGGAGCGATACCGCGGTCTGGTCGATGGGCATTCTTCAAGAAGGAGACTGGAAAGCGAAATGGATTGGTGCGCCGGAACAATTTCCGTCTCTACCCATATTCCGGCGTGAATTCTCGGTGGATCGCAAGATAAAAAGCGCCCGTGTCTATATCAGCGGATTGGGATTTTACGAACTGCGGCTCAATGGCGAAAAGATCGGCGATTCGCTGTTCGACCCCGGCTGGACGAATTACCGCCGTACCTGTATGTACGCCGCCTACGACGTAACAAAACAGATTCGGCGCGGCGGCAACGCGCTGGGTGTCATGCTGGGTAACGGCTTTTTCAACGTGACCGGCGGGCGGTACGTCAAATACACCGGCTCGTTCGGCGAACCCCGGTTTATCCTTCATCTCCGGGTGGAATATGCAGATGGTTCAATCGCCGAAACGGTATCCGACGAATCGTGGCGCTGCTCTCCAGGTCCCATTCTCTTTTCCTGCATCTACGGAGGCGAAGATTACGACGCCCGGCTCGAAATTCCCGGCTGGGACGAAGTGGGACTGGACGACTCGGCCTGGAAATCCGCCGTTGATTGCGAAGGGCCGGGTGGCCAATTGACGGCGCAGATTGGTTATCCGATACGCGCCATTCAGGAATGGAAGCCGGTGAAAGTTACCGAACCGCGCCCCGGTGTGAAAGTCTACGATCTGGGACAGAATTTTGCGGGGGTCCCCGCCCTCGAAGTGCGCGGCGAACGCGGTTCGCAAGTGACGGTCACTCCGGCGGAACTGATTACCGGCGACGGGCTGGCCAATCAATCCGCTTCCGGCGGCCCGCATACCTATACTTATACCTTAAAGGGCGGCAACGTCGAAACCTGGCAACCCCGCTTCACCTATTACGGATTCCGCTATCTGCAAGTGGAAACCGCTCCCGGAAACAAACCGCCGGATCGAATCGCTGTTCGAGGACTTTTCACCTGCAATTCGTCTCCCCGCGTCGGCGCGTTTGAGTGTTCCAGCGCCCTCTATAACCGCATCCACCAGCTGATCGGCTGGTCGGTGGGTAGTAATTATCAAAGCGTCCTGACCGATTGCCCGCACCGCGAAAAACTGGGCTGGCTGGAAGTAGCGCATTTGATGGCCCCTTCCATCACATACCACTACGATACGGCTCTCTTTTACACCAAGGTTCTGCGCGACATTCGCGATTCGCAATTGGAAGACGGATTGATCCCCGACATTGCTCCGGAATACGTGGTCTTCAGCGGCGGCTTCCGCGATTCCCCGGAATGGGGCAGCGCCGGGGTGATCCTGCCCTGGTTTCTATACGAGTGGTTCGGCGACCGGCGCGCTCTGGAACAAAATTATGAATCCATGCAGCGCTACGTGGATTATCTCTCTTCCCAGGCGAAAGAGGGAATCGTCCAGCATGGGCTGGGCGACTGGTTCGATTACGTGCGCGGAGAGGAAGTAGGCGAATCGCGCTTGACGCCGAAAGCATTGACCGCCACCGCCATGTACTACCGCGATACCGTCATTCTCCAGAAAGCGGCGAAGGTACTAGGCAAACCGGATGACGTGGATCGGTATGGCCTGGATGCGGAACGAATCCGCAAAGCCTTCCACCGCCATCTTTTCGACGCCGATACCCGGCAATTCACTACCGGCAGCCAGACCGCCAACGCCATTCCATTGGTGTGGAATATCGTGGACGCCGACTTTCGCGAGGCGGTTCTGCAAAATCTGGTGAAGGAAGTGACGGCGCTGGATTACCTGACCAGCGGCGATGTAGGATTCCGCTTCTTGATCCGCGCCCTGGCCGATGCCGGACGCAGCGACTTGGTCTATCGCCTGACGCACCGCACCGACGAACCCGGATACGGGTATCAAATCGAACAGGGCGCCACCAGCCTGACCGAGGCTTGGGACGGCCGCAAAGTGGTTTCGCAC
>CAZFOX010000660.1:0-3440 GCA_964520565.1 uncultured bacterium
TATTGCGTATAGACCTCTTCGATGGGAAATTGCTTGTATCGAATGCCCAGATTACCGGCGAGGTCGGCGGCATCGCTCTTGCTGTGCTCGGAAGAAAAGCGGCTGGGCATGGAAACCCCGACTACGTTCTCCGCCCCCAGTGCATCGGCGGCGATAACCGCGGTCAACGCGGAATCGATCCCGCCGGATAGGCCGATTACCGTCTCTCGGAATCCGTTCTTCCGGATGTAATCTCTCACCCCCAGCACCAAAGCGCGATAAACATCTTCCACCGGATCGTATTGAGTTTCGATGGACTTCGGCAGGAAAGGATTGCGAGAGATATCAACAGGCGAGAACACACTTGATATGTTCCGGGTTTTTCCTGCCGATTCGATAATACGGATTTCTTCCCGCCCCGGAATCTCGCTGACGGCCACGTCGCGCTGAATGGGAACCGCCAGGCGGCCGCGATGAATCTCTTCGAAACGGATATCGGCCACGATCAGATCTTCTTCAAACGCCTTGCCCTGCGCCAAAACCCTGGCCTGCGGGGAAACAATCAAGCTACGGCCGTCGAAGATCAATTCGTCCTGTCCACCGACTTGGTTACAAAAAACCATTCCCACCGAATGATCCTGGCAGCGGCAGCGGATCATGGTTTCGCGTTCCGGCCCGCGATAGACGCTGAAGGGCGACGCGGAAAGACACACGATCAAATCCACACCGGACGCGGCCATGTTAGCCACCGTCTCCGCATGCCACACGTCTTCGCAAATCAACACGCCAAGATCGGCGATACCGGTTTGAAACACTGATAGAAACTCGCCGCGCCGGAAATACCGTTTCTCGTCGAATACGCGATAGTTGGGAAGCCCCACTTTGCGGGCGAAACCCAAGAGGTTCCCATCGTGCAGAACGGCGGCGGCATTGTAACTATCGCCGTCGCGAATCACAACCCCAACGGCAACCAGCATGCCTTGCGTTTCAGGAACGATCTCAAGCAAATATTTCTGCTGATCGGCGATGAACTGGGTTTTCAGTAATAAATCCTTCGGCGGATAGCCACAGATCGCCAATTCGGGAAAGGCCAGTATCTGAATCTCCTTCTCCCGTGATTTTCGTATCCATTGGACAATCTTATCCGTGTTGCCGCGCAGATCGCCAACCGTAGTATTGATTTGCGCCGCGCCGACGCGAACGAAAGAAGGCTTGGGGCTAGCCGTCATAATCTGCGCCTTATTAAAGAGGAAAAAATCCTTGGTTACGATTATACTCTATGTATTGCCGTTACTCCATATCCAATAGGACACCTCGGGAGGCCGGATATCCCTACTCGTTTTCATTCCGTGTATGAGCCGATCCCGGCGTTGTTTCGTGAACCGGTGCAGACGGCCTCTTCATAAACCAACTGGAAATCAGAACGAAAAACAATGGGATAAAGATCAGATCGATGAAAGTCGCCGAACACATCCCGCCGGTCACCGCCGTTCCGATGGCTGTCATAGCGCCCGCGCCCGCGCCTGTGGCAATCGCCAGCGGGAGAGTGCCGAAGAAAAACGCCAGCGAAGTCATAATGACAGGACGGAAACGGATACGCACGGCGGACAGGGTTGCTTCTACTAATCCCAAGCCTTGACGCATTTGTTCCTTAATGAACTGGATGATGAGGATGGCGTTTTTGGTGGAAAGCCCCAGCGTTGTCAAAAAACCGATCTGGAAGTAAACATCGTTGTTGAGACCCCGCAAGTACGTGGCCAGCAAGGCGCCGAATACGCCGAGCGGCAGCATCAACAGGTTGACGATGGGGATCGTCCAGCTTTCGTATAAAGCCGCCACGCAAAGGAAAATCACCAGGATGGAAAACGCATAGAGAAGTGGCCCTTGCGCTGTCGCCATTCGTTCCTGATACGAAAGTCCCGTCCAGTCGCCCCCGATTCCCTGCGGCAATTTCGCAACGATTTCTTCCATGGCCTGCATCGCTTCACCGGTACTGCGTCCCTGGGCGGCTTCTCCCTGGATGTTCATGGCCGAAAATCCGTTAAAACGCTCAAGGCGCGGCGACCCATACGACCAGCGGCCCGTTGCAAACGAGGAAAAGGGAGTCATCTTCCCGGCGTTATTGCGTACGTACAGTTTCTCAAGGTCCTTCGGCAACATGCGGTAAGGAGCGTCTGCCTGGACATAAACCCGCTTAACACGCCCACCCTGAATGAAATCGTTCACGTAAGAACTTCCAAAAGCCGCCGAAATGGTACTATGGATCGATGTAATGGGCAGACCCAACGCACCCGCTTTTTCCCAATCCACATCGATCCGGTATTCGGGCACATCTTCCATTCCGTTGGGACGGACACGAACGAGTCTCGGATCCTTCGACGCCATGTCGAGAAACTGATTGCGGGCTTCCATCAAAGCTTCATGACCGAGACCGCCCCGATCCAACAACTCGAATTCCACGCCTTGCGCCATTCCCAATTCGACTACAGCCGGCGGGGGAAAAGCGAAAGCGGTGGCGTGACGCATTGTAGAAAATTCTCTCATCGCCCGGTTCGCAATCGGCCTGACTCTCAAATCCGGCTTGTCGCGCAAATTCCAATCCCTTAACTTCACAAAAACCATACCGTTGTTTTGCGCACGCCCGGAAAAACCCATACCGGCGATCGTCAGACAGGATTCCACGGCCTCCTGTTCATTCTCATGAAAGTAGCGCGCAATGCGATCGGCCGTAGCCTTGGTTTGCTCTAAGGTGGTCCCCGCCGGCATGAGGATCTGAGAGAGGAGAATTCCCTGATCCTCATCGGGAAGATAGGCAGTGGGAAGCAACATAAACAAATAACCGATCACGCCGACGATTAGGACGTAGATAAACAAGTAACGCAGTTTCTTCGCCAGGGAATGTCCGACCAGATCGACGTACCGGTCTCGGATCCAGAAAAAAATGCGATCGAACCAGAGGAAAAACGGGCGAAGGAACCAAACGGCGTTTTCCGCCGGTTCGTGCCCTTGGGTCACTGGCCTGAGAAGCGACGCGCAAAGAACCGGCGTAAGGATCAACGCTACGACCACCGATAGAAGCATGGAAGCGATAATGGTTATGGAAAACTGGCGATAAATAACGCCCGTGGATCCGGGGAAAAACGCCATCGGCCCAAACACCGCCGAGAGAACCAATCCAATTCCGATCAGGGCACTGGTGATTTGGCCCATGGATTTGGCGGTGGCTTCCCGCGGAGGGAGTCCCTCTTCCGCCATAATTCGTTCGACGTTCTCGACCACGACTATGGCGTCGTCCACCAAAAGCCCGATCGCCAGCACCATGGCGAACATGGTCAACATATTGATGGAATAACCGAAAGCCCCCATGACCGCAAACGTCCCCAGGAGAACCACCGGTACGGCAATGGTGGGGATCAATGTGGCGCGGATATTTCCCATGAACAACCACATAACCAGAAAGA
>CAZFOX010000661.1:0-3433 GCA_964520565.1 uncultured bacterium
CATCCAATCCCCGATAGACCTGCATCGCGTCCACGCACAGGATGGCGCAGTGCATTTTTTCGGCCAGAGCCAGAGCCAGTTCGGTTTTGCCCGAAGCGGTGGGCCCGGCGATGGCGCAGAAAAGGGGCTGTGGGCTGATCGTACGTTGATTGGATGCTAGACTACTGGTATTCTGCATGGATAACAGTATACAACGCGTGTCATGAGCGCCTATCCCAAATGCATTCCGGTTCGAAGAAAAGAAGGGAGTTCGTGCGGCGCTCGATGGCGTAATTTTTGTAGGAGTAGAATTTTAGGGAGTATTCCGTGTCTCAGGCAGTTGTTTCCAACTCAATCTCTCAGCAACAGGAGGAAGCCCGGCGGCTGGCGGAAGCGGCGGGCGTCGATCTTCACCGGCTTCCCCGGCACGTCGCCATTATTATGGATGGAAACGGCCGCTGGGCGCGCGGGATGAAGAGACCGCGTATAGAGGGTCATCGCGCCGGGATCCGGTCGGTTCGAGAAATCGTGCGCGCCTGCCGTCAATTGGAGATTCCCTATCTGACATTGTACGCTTTTTCCGCCGAGAACTGGAAGCGTCCCAGCGCGGAGATCAACGCCCTGATGATCCTGCTGTGCAATTTCTTGAAACGGGAAATTCGGGAAATGCAGGAAAACAGCATCTCATTGCATGCCATCGGTCAATTGACGGATCTACCGGGGCCGGTGCAGCGAGCGTTGGAGAATGCCCGGCAGGCGACCGGAAGTGGATCGCGGATGCAACTCTCGCTGGCGCTCTCGTATGGCGGGCGATTGGAAATCGTCGATGCAGTGAGGCGGATCGTGGAGGAAGTCGAACAGAAGCGCCTGTCGAAAGAAGAGATCACGCCGGAAACATTCGCCCGTTTTCTACATACCGGCCTCATGCCGGATCCCGATTTGTTAATTCGAACCAGTGGCGAGATGCGCGTATCCAATTTCATGTTATGGCAGATCGCCTACTCGGAGATTTGGATCACGCCTGTATTGTGGCCGGATTTTCGCCGGGAGCATTTTTGGGAAGCCTTGCGGGTTTTTCAGAGCCGTCATCGCCGTTTTGGCGGATTGGATATCGATGGAGCCATTTAAGGGAGTCTGTATTTCCCTGCCGGGACGAGGGGATCATAGGGAGAGGAGGAAAACCGTTGCGGCGTGAGATTACCGGATTGATCGCCCTGGCCATATTTGCCGTGTGCATTGCATGGCGGTATGGAGAGTGGTTGTCGGCCGTCGTGGCGTCGGCAGCCTTTTTCTTTGCCCATGCCGAGATGTATGGCCTGTTGGGCGTGCCACGGCGCTGGCCGCTGATGGTGTGGCAAAACGCGCTCGCCTTTCTCTTCTTTTCATTCACCGTAACGCATAAAGTGCCCATTCTGGTTGTCGTGTTGTTTCTCTTTTTCTGGGGGAGTTGCCTGATTTCCATGCGCCATACGGTGAAGGGAAGCCGGTACGAAATTGCCGTGCATGGATTGTTGTTGATTTATCTTCTGTTTCCGCTTTCCAGTTTCGTTTATCTCCGCAGCATTCAACACGGGCCGTTCTATCTTTTCTTCATGCTCTCCGTGGCTTGTTTCACCGATATCGGCGCCTATTACGGAGGCAAATGGCTTGGCCGGCACAAACTGGCGCCCACGATCAGTCCTAACAAGACCTGGGAAGGGGCAGTGTGCGGTTCCGCCTTGGCGGGAGTGGCAGTATTGGGATTGGCCGGTTTTCAGAGCGTATGGTTTGGGAATACCTTGTGGCTGATTGGACCTCACCGGTATTGGCCGATCGTTACCGTCACGCTTCTTCTTTCGGCGGTCGGTCAAATCGGGGATTTATGCGAATCCGTCATGAAACGGGACGCGGGGATCAAGGATTCCGGAGTAACCATTACCGGTCATGGTGGATTTCTGGATATGATGGATGCCATGCTGTGGATTGGACCGGCGATGTTTGTTTATATCGTGCTATTTTAATCGAATCGTAAGATATCCGGATTGGATATCCGACGCGAAGGCCGTTATTGCCGGGCGGGATTATTGGAATCGGCCGGACGGGGTTTTATGTTATGTAAAACGAAATTGATGGCTCCTTCGTCCAATTCTCCCATTGCCACGATTCGAATACCTTCCACGTCCCGGTAAAAGATATTCCTGTCTTTGAATTTCTTTACTTTTGACCGTTCTTCCTCGGGTTCGCGAGCCAATTCTTCTTTTTCTTCCTGGGTTTGCAAGCGCTGAAATGTGGAGAGCTTGGTCAGGCCGTCGGTATAGGCGGTTTCGTAGATAATCCCTTCTTTTCTTTCGAAGGTATGCGTAAAAATTTCCTTGAATCCCCTGGGAATCTTTTCGTGGACCAATGGGCAAAAATTCAATTCTTTCTCTTCCTGCGAATGATCGGGTCTGGGAGGAGGAGTTAATTTAATTAAGCCTTCGGTCTGGACGACACAACCCGGGGAATCAATGCCCAATCGGATCTGCTTGAACTGGATGGTTTCTACCGAGTCGTCGTTGCAGTTAAAGAATTGGCTTTTTAACGGCATATGGGTTTCTTTGTCGATCCAGAAACGTACCGATGGCCGTTTCCGATTTTTCCCCAGGTACTTGGATTGAATATAAATCACGACGGTGGGGCGGTCGGCGACAATATCGTTCTTTTCTTCCACAATATTGTAATTTTCGAGTAGCAAATCGAAATGATGCAGGTCGAGAGCGCCGGTAAGATCGTGGAATATCCGGAACCAGTGGTGGAAGCGGATTTCGGGAGGGAGAGAATTTCGGATCTCTTCGGAAAGCGGAGTAACCCAGATATCCTCGCCAATTTTGGCGACAATGTGGTTTTTGAGGATTTCCGGTTCAACGACTTCCATTCGCTCATAATCGGGAGTCGCGCGACAAATATTCACTTTGGAAACAAAATGTTCGCTGCCTTCCGTGGACAGTTTCCGGTAAAACGAGAGAACTCCCTCAAAGGGAATTTCCCGCACGTTTTGCATGGATTGTTTCAGCAGGCCAGGGAGATCGCTATCCGATGTTGCCGAGCAAAGTCCAGGCAGGAAGCCGTAGAGGATTATCAGTGTAGTATGGATCGGGAGACGGCTACGTTTCATTCAGAGTCCGTATTCGTGCAAAAGGCCAGTAGGCTATCGCGAATGGGCAATGGTTCATCCGACAGATCGTGGTATGCGGCATAGGATTCGGCTTCCAGACCGAATCCATTCCTTTCCTCGACAACGATATAATCGTAACTCGTCTCAAAAAGAAGTGAATTGCTTACGCCGACTGCGAAAATAATCAGGAGCAAGACCGGAAGAATTCGGGCTGCATATCCCCATGCCGGACGGGCATAGAACCACGGAAACCAGATCCGCTGGGGAGATTGACCGTCGATTTGTTCCTGAATCCGTTCCCAGATACGATCCGATGGAGCG
>CAZFOX010000662.1:0-1730 GCA_964520565.1 uncultured bacterium
GTGGCTTCCGTCGTTTACTTCCTTGAATTCCAATCCAACATACGCGAGAACCGCGTTCCACAACGCCGCACAACGGCGGAATTCTTCCTTAAATTCCTCGATTTCGGCAGAGGTGTAATTCCCATCCACGCTGAAACGGTTGAAAGAGAACGTATAGCGGCATTCCCGAAGTCCATTGCCATCGGAATCCGTTCGATTGCTATCGACGGAATAATAGGTACCAGGCCAATCGTATGCATCCTGGGGGACGTTGTATCCTTCTCGATTCCAGAAATCGGCAGGTACAAGAGTCGTATCGATGATGGGCTTTTTCCCTTCCCGAATACGGAGAAGTTGTTCGTGGATATATTCACACGTACCGCAACGGAACTCGTGCGAATAACGTTCGTATACGCCCTCCGGCGAGGCAGGCAGAGTAAATGCCAGGAACACCGGGGCAAAGAAAAAGAAACAAACAGATCTAAACCGGCTTGAAAGTAAGAGTTTAGAATCGCTATGCATCATTGACATGCGCCATATTCCTTTTCATTGGATAGAGAATCGGAACCACAAAACCATGTAATCACAAGTAAAGAGAATCCTGCAAAAAGTGGCTTAAAGACGAAACTCACACTCTTTCTTTAACAGTCACTTGGATCGATTCACGAAGTCTTGTGGATCGAATTAACATTGAAGACTTTTTGC
The DNA here is from genome assembly GCA_964520565.1 of uncultured bacterium. GTDB lineage: Bacteria > Hinthialibacterota > Hinthialibacteria > Hinthialibacterales > Hinthialibacteraceae > CAZFOX01. The sequence goes on from CAZFOX010000662.1 coordinate 685, forward strand.
CGTTTCGTCAGTAAAGAAAATTTGCATTATTACCCAATAATCGCCTAATAGTATAACTGATTCCAGCAAAATCGATTAAAGATTTAGTGAATATATCGCATTTCTTCCTGTTTAACCAAACAATTACCCATCCATTTTTGCGGAAAGGGTTTTAAGACATATCGGTTTTTCCCGGATAAATTCTTTTTCATGCAATATTTAGAAAATCCTGGATGGGATTCAACTGGAAACGACCTCGGCTAACCTTCCTAAAATTAAATACCTACGTAAAGTACGGCTGGATGTTGCCGATAATGGATTTCGAAATAGTTTTCATGATTTGATTCTGTAGGAATTATCATTGAAGGGTTGTTGCCAGGGCGGCGAGGGTCGGTTTCATTAATTATACGACCTTCCGGGTGACTGGCAATGAAGAAGAATCAGAGAAAGCAATTCAATCTGCCCGAAAACGATCTATCTCTCAGCCTCCTGATCGGAATCGAGGGAGAACGATATTTGAATGTCGGTTCTGAAAGCCTGGCAGAACAGGAGTACAAAATTGATCCGTCCATGCCATTCTGGAAACGGTTCTTGATCAAATTACTATCACCCCCCATTCAATAATCATCTTCCTCCCGGAGAATGGAAACCCCAAACCGGCGAGAATTGATTCGGTTGAGGGGGGAAGAGTCCTTTTTAAAATTGATGTTGTTATCCAAACCAAATCTTGTTACACCTATTCGAGTTTTCCCCTAAATAGAAGAGTAGCGACCGCCTTATTTAAAAATCAAATTGTAAAAATCCCATTGCATTTTATTATGCCGGTAGTATATTAATATTATTGGGAATGTGTTTATATCTTTCAATTATGCAGTGTTTTTTTCGAAGCTCGCGATTTCCCTATGCGATGTCATTGAATTTCGAAGAAGAATTTATTTGTCCTGGGTATCCATTGGATCCATCACTAAAAAACGACAGCGAAATGGAGATTATCCATGAAGGGATTTCACTCTCGATCCCGGCTGATGTTTGGTATTCCACTGGTGATATTATTTCTGTGCCTGACG
>CAZFOX010000662.1:1740-3425 GCA_964520565.1 uncultured bacterium
AGTGGACAAACAACCAGCAACTCAAATCCTTCGATTTCGAACCTCCTCTATCCAGTATTGGTTATCGGTCTGCTTGCATTGAATATCTTCCTTTGGGGGCGGATGAAGAAGATTGCGCGACGTGATGAAGTTCCCCTATCAGACCACGGAAACGAATCCCATATCACTCAAAAGAACGACGACCAAACCTCTTCGATAAGCGAGCATGAATATAATGAAATATTCCAGCTCTTCGGCCATCCAACCGTCTTGATCGATCCGAATCAAAAAATTATTGCAGTGAATCGAGCCTTTGAGAGAATTTCCGGATTATCCGAAAAAGAACTCTGTGGGAAAAAATGCCATGACGTTTTTCACGGTCTGGATGGCAGTTCTCCACCGGATCGATGCCCGTTCGAAAAGATTCGCCGCGCAGAAAATCCGGAAGCTTTCGATATGGAGTTGGAATTATTCGGCGGGGCCTATTGGCTGTCGTGTAAGCCCATCATGGACGATCAGAACCGGCTGAAGAAAGTAATCCATATAGCCACCGATATTCTGGATAGAAGGAATTTTGAAAAGAAACTCTATTCGCTTTCAATCAAGTTAGAGACCATCCTGACAGAAATACCGGATATCGTCGCCGAAGTGAATGAGAATAAAGTGTATACCTGGATCAACTCGGCCGGATTCGAATTTTTCGGTGATGACGTGATCGGGAAAGAAGCCGCTCATTATTTTGAGGGAGATAACGATACATATCAAAAAGTTCAACCCATTTTTAACGGCGACGAGAATGTCGTTTATTTAGAGAACTGGCAACGTCGGCGGGACGGACAAAAGCGCCTATTGGCCTGGTGGTGTCGAACCCTCAAAGATCAACAGGGACGAATTAAGGGAGCGCTTTCGACCGCTCGGGACATCACCGATCTCCGCGCCTCGGAAGAAGCGCTTCGGATCAGCGAGACCAAATTCCGCTCGCTTTTCAATCATGCCGGGGATGGGATCATTATCCACGATTTTGAGGGTCGAATATTGGAAGTAAACGACGCTATATGCGAACGGTTAGGGTATACGCGTGAAGAGTTGCATGAGATGAAACCCTTCGATCTGGATACTCCCGAATTTGCCACCCTGGTTCCTCAAAGACTGGCGATATTAGAAAAACAGGGGCATGCCATTTTCGAATCCGCTCACCGGAGAAAAGACGGCACGGCTATTCCCGTTGAAGTGAATGTGCGAGTAGTGGAATTAAGTGGGCAACACTGCATACTGAGTATTGTCCGCGATTTGAGAGAACGCCATGAAGCCGAGAAAGCGCTTCGGGAAAGCGAGGCGAAGTACCGGAAACTGCTGGCCAACCTGAAAGAAGCGGTTTTTATCATCCGGAGAGACCGGACTGTTGTTTTTTGCGATGGGGCCGTGCATGAAATCCTCGGTTATCAACCGGAAGAACTGATCGATCATTCGACACGAATTTTTTATGAAGACGACCAGCAATTCGATTATGCAGGGAAAATATACAGTCGCCTAAGCCGAGGCGAACATTTTGTCTTGATTGAAGTCAACTTACAAAAGAAAGACGGCACCATCATAAAGGCGGAATTGCATGGAACTCCGTTCGATAAAGATCACATTACCTGTGTGATCCGGGATATCAGCCTTCTCGAAAAAGCCAAAAAAGAGAGAGAAAGTCTGGAAGATCA
>CAZFOX010000663.1:0-3420 GCA_964520565.1 uncultured bacterium
GATGGGGAAATGGCCATCGCCGGTATCACTGTATTGAATATGCCTTTTTGCGCCAGTTTCCAGGTATTTCCTCCATCGACAGTTATATAAAACGCCTGATTCGTACAGAGATATATCGTGGAAGGATTCGAAGGTGCCACGATAAGACGATTGCACTGCCCGCGAATCGGGTCTTGGACGTCTATATAGGTCTGCCAATGGGAACCGCGGTCTGTAGTGTACGATACCTGATTATATCCCCCGGCGTACAATCGCTGGGGATTGGTTGGATCGAAGAATAACGTATAGGAGTAGATCGGATCGCTGCCGCGTTCCCAGGTTGCGCCCCCATCCCGGCTGGTATAGAAAAACGTACCGGAAAGATAAACCCGGTTTTCCTCGCCGGGATCGATGGCCACTCCATAAAACGATTCATACTCGTTCTCGGCGAGTTTCGGGGTAACATCGCTCCAGGACTGCCCACCATCCGTGGTCCGGAAGACGACCGTGGTATAGTTTTGCTGCTCTTGTTTGTATCCGGTTATATACATCACAGAGGGATTTTTGACGGACAGAGCGAAATGGTTTACGGAGAAATACTCAAAAGACAAATGGTTTCTGATCTGCCAGCGTCTCCCTCCATCCGTACTTTTCATAAATGTGAGTTTGGAGGTCACGGCTCCATTTTGATACACGTTGTACGATCCAACTCCAAAGATCGTGTTGGAATCCGTTGGATGACAGATAATCTGCCGCGCGTATCCATTTTGTGTGGAGTAAGTATTTTTCGTCCATGTTTCTCCCCCATTGGAACTGCGGTATACCGCGCCATAGCATAACGCATAGACGATCGAGGAATCGTACGCGTAGATATCGTAAAGATTACTATCCGGTAAGTCGTTCAATTTGTTCCAGTTCGCTCCTCCATCCCGGCTTCGGTAAACACTGGGGGGATTGGAGGTAAAAACCGTTACTTCCAATTCATTCGTGGCATTCACTATCGCACCCGCAAAATCGCCCCCTTCCGGCCCTATCGGTTTCCAGACTCCTTCCGCCGGCCAGCCCGGCAAGGAAAGAACGGCCTCTACCAGCAATACCAAGCACGAAGTTTTAAAAACACGGCGGATTGGCTGAATCGCATCGAATCCCATCACAAAATCCCTCCTTCCAAAAGGCGATCATAAAGTAGGCACCATTATTCCGTTCCTGTTCGCGTTTCGAAAAAGCCAATAAGAGCATCTTTAGCGAAACTCTAACATGCAAAAATAATACCTATATTTCTAGTACCTCTCTTATAGTTTAACCATCTGGGATTGTCGCTTTTTTTCCCCTAATCATCGAAGTTGGTTTTTCCCTCACCCTCCGGAGGTGCTTTGGACTGAGTGAGGAGATAATCTCCCTTGGCTGGCGGGCGAGGACGCCCGCGCTCCTTTCAGTCTCCTCCCTATGATTAGGTATCATTTATTTCCAAGATTGTCGAAAAAAATCAAAAAAATTAGCCCCATCTCAACGAATTTCAGATTGAGGCACCCCTTCTTTTAAACGTACCGACCCAGGAAACGATACAAAAAATCATTTCCACGGGCCGGTCATGAGGCGGATTCGGACAGAAAAGTTTTGCGGATTAATAGAGTTCCCAATTCGTAACGGTTGTGTTCGGATCTTCGGGAGGGAATAGACCCGATCCATCGTCTCCGGCGCTGATGAAGGGTATATCGATAACCGTATACAGAAAGTTTGAGTCGTAGAATGAGAGTTCGCGCACCCATGCCCACCAGGATGGTTCATTGAGCGTGGGAAAAACTACAGTTTTAACATCCCCATAGAAGTCCCGCTGATAGTGGAGCGACCCGAAAGACGGCTTTAAGAGTAAATCGCCAGCAAAGAGGGGATTACTCATTTGAGAAACCGGTAGCAGAAATAAGACCGGTATGATTATCCTTCGAATGGCAAGTAGAAAAATCGAGGCGTTTTTTTCATGGATTTTCGTCATCGTATCTCTCTCTAATGACATTTTCACTTATATCTTCCATTCCAATAGCGCTTTTCCATATTCTTCCAATGGGGGGACTCCGAAAGACTCAATATACTCGGCATCGATATATACGGCAAACGAGGTTACGCGCCGGATTCCCCGTTTCCCATAGGCGGCCAGATCGGATTGCAGCAACTCGGGGTGAAAGGGCAATTTGACCGCCGGGCGTTTCCAGCGGGAAAAGAGCGAGACATCCAGCCAGTATTCCAACGCCTGGGCGTTTTCCACACCAAAGAATTCCAGGTTGGCGTCGAGCGAGTCGAGGTTCTCTTTCTGGATTTTGTCATCGGCGGTTTCAAAGGGAATATCGTACCGGCGATTGATGGGGGCGTATTCCAGAAAAATACCCGGGTCGGGTTTGACCTGCCGGGGGGGAACCAGGGAGTTGGCGTAAGCTAGATGGGCGAGTTGCGCGCCGGGATCGACGGATCGCAAGGCTTTCAGAATCCGGTTTTCCAGAATCAACGCCTGATCGCTGTCGCCGAGTCCCCGGCATTGGGGGCAACGGCACCAGGGAAGCCCGTCGTCGCCCCAATAGAAATAGCGATGCGTGGTGGGGCGCAGAATGGCGGCGATTTTCACGGCGTTCTCGGCGGCTATATCCAACGCTTCTTTCGAGGAGACGCAGAGGTTGGAATCCGGATTGCGATTCCCTTTCTCATCCATGCGGAACCATTCGGGATTCCGGGCGAACCGGTCGCGGGGGAGAAGTTCTTTCATGGCGTGCAGTTCGTATTCCACATCGAGGGAGAGACGGCGGCACTCTTCCAGAACCTTCCGGCCTTTTTCGGATTGAACGAACTCAATCACCTGGGCGGGGGAATTTTGATGGTGAATGCCGATGGTCGTTAAATTCGCTTTTTTCGCTGCGTCCGGCCACTGCGGCCAGGAAAAGTCTTCCGGGACTAAAACGACGCCGCGCATCTGGAAATGAGGATTCTTCCCGGACTCCGTTTGCGAGGCAAGCGATGCCAGAGAATAGCACGCCGCCCATCCCAGGACACTGTTTTGGATAAAAGAACGCCGGGAAACGAGAGAAGTACTTTTCACAATTACCACCTTTTTTCATTCTATCTATCAATATAAATCGCCCTATTTTATTCTTTTATGAGATTCGATGTAGTTCAACAGGAATCAAAAGTATCGATCGATGGCCATTTTCTTATTCCCCGTTTACTCTTTCGAGAACCGTATCTGTTGTTATGTACCCCTAGATATCGTATACTGAATACGACTCTCCCCCCTGTCGCAAATAATGACTCACAAGGAAACCCATCCATGAATCGATTGCATTGTATTGTCAATCATGCTGCTTCCTGCCACGATTCTATCTCTTCTCTTATGGGGACAAAAAATGTTTTGTGTACCGTTTTTCTTCTCTTATGCCTGGTCACATCCATCATTTC
>CAZFOX010000664.1:0-3416 GCA_964520565.1 uncultured bacterium
AAGTTTTATTCTGGGGAATCCTGGGCGCGATTGTCATGCGGGCTATTTTTATTTTTGCCGGGGTGGCTCTGATCCAGAAACTCCATTGGGTCATTTATATTTTCGGATTATTCCTGATTTTTACCGGTATTAAAATGGTTACCGAGCATGGCAAGAAGATCGAACCGGAAAAGAATCCGGTTTTACGCTTGTTCCGGCGCATGATGCCGGTGACCGAACAATATCACGACGACCATTTTTTTATCCGCCAGAATGGGATGCTCTATGCAACGCCTCTTTTTGTTGTTCTGCTGGTGATCGAAACCACGGATGTGATCTTTGCCGTCGATTCCATTCCTGCGATTCTGGCGATCACACTCGATCCCTTTATCGTTTATTCTTCGAATATTTTTGCTATCCTGGGGCTGCGGGCGCTCTATTTCGCTCTGGCCGGAATGATGCAATTGTTCCGGTACCTGCATTACGGGCTTTCGGCGGTGCTGGTTTTCGTGGGAACGAAAATGATTGTAGTGGATTTCTATAAGATTCCTATTCTGGTATCTCTATCGGTTGTGGCGGGTTTGATTCTGATATCGGTTCTGGCATCGCTTCTGAATCCGAAAAAGGAAGAAATGCATTAGAGGGATTCTCATCATTCCGTTCCTATTCGTGTTTCGAAAAAGCCTGAAATGATTGGCTTTTTCGAAGATGGAGCGTGAAATGAACGCACAAACTTTTGAGAACCGCTCTAATGGAATGGCGAGTTGGAGGAATTGCGGTCCGGTGCTTGTCTGCATTTGTTTTACTCGATGCAATTGAAGAGGTGTCTGTTGACTCGATTTTGAACGAGTGAGAGAATGGCCCATCATTCAAATCATTTTGACTGGCACGCATCCAAGAATTCCACTTGACTAGAATATAACAACGGGAATCCCAAATCCATAATCCAACGAAAATGTATGAAAGGGGTTTATTAATGGAAATCAGGAAAGAACAAGATGTGACGGTAATCGCGTTTCCTTCGAGACTGGATTCGTTGAGTGCGCGAGACGTGGAAGCGGAGTTGAAAGATTGCATTGAAAAGGGAGCGCAGAAATTGATCGCGAATTTTGCGGAAACCGAGTATGTTTCCAGCGCCGGTTTGCGGGTATTGTTTGGAGTGGCAAAGGAACTAAAGAAAACCGATGGATGCATCGTTTTGGCCTCTTTGAAACCATACCTTCAGGAATTATTCGATACGGCGGGTTTTACCCCTTTCTTTACATTTTTTTCCAGCGAAGCCGAGGCGCTCGAGAACTTATTGAAAAAATAAGGGTCTTGCCGATTTATGAATTCGAGATCGCGTGGAATTCGATACGAATCGCGCATATGGGAGAAATGTACCAATGAAAATTACTGTTTCCGATTTGATTTTACAATATCTTGAATCCGAGGGTGTGGAATATATTTTTGGAATCTCGGGTGCGGCTTTGAATCCATTTTTGGCCGCTTTTAACCGGAATTCACGGGTTAAACCCATACTAACCAAGCACGAAGAAGGCGCTGCTTTTATGGCGGACGGATATGCGAGAGTGAAGGGAACGCTGGGTGCCTGTTTCGCCACCTCCGGCCCGGGCGCGACGAATCTGGTTACCGGCGTTGCAACCTCTTTTACGGATAACGTGCCGGTTATCGTATTAACCGGGCAGGTATCCACCGCCGATTACGGGAAAGGAACGTTTCAGGATTCCACCAAGCAGGGAGTGGATTCGGTCGCCATATTCAATCCTATCACCAAATACAGTTCCATGATTCTTTCCCGTTTCAAGGCCGACGATGAAATCCGGGAAGCAATTCGGATCGCCCTTACTGGGCGCCGGGGTCCCGTTCATTTGAGCCTTCCCAAAGACGTGATCGCTTCCGAGATCGATTTCGAGGTAGCACCTCCCCCGGCTTACCGGTATCCGCGGGAATATTTCGATCGCCGCCTGGTGATTGAAGCCGCTCAAAAACTGGTGAAGGCCAAATCGCCCGCGATCCTGGTCGGCTCCGGCGCAATGATTTCGGGTGGATGCGAGCAGATCGTGGAACTGGCAGAGATGCTTTCCATCCCGGTCGCCACGACTCCCAAGGCTAAAGGCGCTTTCCCGGAGAACCATCCTCTCTCGCTGGGCGTTCTGGGACTTTGCGGATCGCCCCTGGCGGAGGCATACATTAAATCAGGGAAGAACGACGTTCTCTTTGTGATTGGGGCCAGTTTGAACCAAATGACGACTCTGAGTTGGGATCCCAAACTATCCCCCACCGATTGCCTAATCCACGTCAACATCGATCCCGCCGAGATCGGCAAAAACTATCGCACCGATGTTCCCTTGGTGGGAGACGCCAAGACGGTTGTCGATGAAATTTCGTTCCGCGTACTTCGCTATTTGCATGAAGAGGAAGAAGACACACGCCCGGCGCGGATCGTAGCGTTAGCCGAGTTGCGCAAGCAGACCGGAATTTACATCGATCCGGAAAAAGTCACTTCCACCGCCGTTCCCATCAAACCGCAGCGATTGGTCAAGGAACTCGAAGAGGCGATGCCCGACAACGCAATTTTATTTTCTGATACGGGAAATCACACCGACTGGGCGGTGCATTATATGCAGATCAAGCGTCCCGGAACCTTCATCGCTCCCTTCGGCATGCTGCCGATGGGGTACGCTACAGCGGCGGCCATCGGCGGGAAACTGGCGGCTGGGAGTCGTCCCGTGATCGCCCATGTGGGAGACGGTTGCTTTCTAATGAATGGGATGGAAATCGTAACCGCACTGGAATATAACATTCCCGTCGTCTGGGTGATCCATAACAATGGAAAACTGGGAATGGCTTACGACATGCAGAAGATCGTCAAGATCGAACCGCCGGTTGCGTCGGATTTCAAATCCGTCAATTTTGCCAAAATGGCGGAAGCGTTGGGCGCGGAGGGATATCGGATCACTGAGCCCGGCCAGCTGAAGGATACCCTGCCCAAGGCACTCGCCAGCGGACGTCCCGCCGTGCTGGATTGTGTGATCGACCGGGACGAGATTCCCCCGCTGTCGCCGTATGTGGAAGGCTTCAAGAATTTCGTCCGCCGGATGGATATGCTATAAGAGTGTGTCATGGAACGTTGATATTTTCGGTACATCCTTTGGAAATCGCTTAAGAAAGGCGCGGGTTCGATTGAATCTGCGCTTTTTGTGTTGGGGGCAGTATCTGTGTTGATTCTTGAAAATAAGTAACGATAAATTCCACTTCTAGAGCAACTAACAAAAAGTGTCGAGTAAAAACAACGATCCGACTTTTAGATTGCTTCACTTCGTTCGCAATGACATGAACTCATCGCAATGACATGAACTCATCGCAATGACATGAACTCATCGCAATGTCATTGCGAGCAAAGCGAAGCAATCTAATGATGATCCTATTCGCCA
>CAZFOX010000665.1:0-3412 GCA_964520565.1 uncultured bacterium
CGAAAAAAGCCTATCCCGGTGTGAGGAAAGAAAAAGACGCGGTGCGCGAAGAGGTTGCCCGGAAAGCGGCCAAAAAGGGGATAGCCTGAGCTAATGGTGGAACGATTGCTGGCCGATACAAATATCCTGCTGCGCTTTTTGACCGGAGAGCCGCCCGAACTCGCGCAAAAAGCACGCGCCCTCGTCGCCGCCGCCGATACGGGCGAGGTGGAGTTGGTCGTGCTCCCGCTGATTGTCGCTGAAACGGTCTATACCTTGGAATCATTCTACAAGATCGGCGCATCGGTCGTCGTTCCCCAATTGATGGCGTTTCTACAAAGCCGGGGTATTCGGATCGAAGAGGAAGAGCGGATTCTGGATGCGCTCCAGCGCCATCGGGAGAAAAACGTTCACTTTGCCGACGCCTATCTGGCGGCCAGCGCCGCTGAAAAGGAAATTCCGGTGGTCTCGTTTGACCGCGATTTCGGGCAGTTTGACGACATTTGTTGGATCGAACCCTCAGCCAAGTAGGATAGGTCATTTTTTCGCCCCATCGTTTTTTTACCAACCGAGTGGTTCCATATAGTCAATGAAAGGGAAATTATGAAACGTTTCTACTCACTTATATTAACAGGAATTCTTAGCGCAGCAGGTTCTTTCACTCATTCGGCGGATAACGCAACCATCCCTTGGGACGTGAAGGCGCTTTTCGCCACTCCCAAGGTTTACGAGGATCCTCAGCGCAACGACGGCGACGTCAGAGCGATTTTCTATGAAGGCCTCCCTTGGAAAGGCAACCCGACACGGGTATTCGCCTACTACGCGATTCCAAAGATTGAAAGCGTAGAAAAAGTACCGGCGATGGTTTTGGTTCACGGCGGGGGAGGCTCGGCGTTCATTCCCTGGGTGCAATTATGGGTAAAACGCGGCTACGCCGCCATCGCCATGGACACCTGCGGATGCGTCAGCGGCGGAGGGTATGAGAACCATCCACGTCATGAAAACGGCGGCCCCGCCGGGTGGGGTGGCTTTGATCAAATCGACTGGCCGGTTGCGGATCAGTGGACGTACCATGCAGTGGCTGACGTGATTCTGGCGCACTCGTTGATCCGCTCGTTTCCGGAGGTCGATGCGGAGAAAACTGGAATAACCGGAATATCCTGGGGCGGCTATTTAACCTGCATCGTTGCGGGCGTCGATAATCGCTTTCAATTTGCCGCTCCTGTCTACGGCTGTGGATTTCTGGGCGAGAATTCAGCTTGGATCAACGACTTCGAGCAATTGGGAACCATCCGCGCCAAACAATGGCTCCAACTGTGGGATCCCTCGCGCTATCTGCCTTCTGCCGGTATGCCGATGTTGTGGGTAGATGGAACCAACGATTTCGCGTATCCAATGGATTCCCTACAGAAATCATATCGCCTGCCGGCAGGCGCGCGCACGCTCTGCATGCGCGTACGGATGCCCCACGGCCACGGCGGGCCGGGCGAAAATCCCGAAGAAATCTACGCGATGGCCGAATCGTTGTTCCATAATAAAGCGCCTCTGGCGCGAATCGTCAAAAGCGGGCGCGACGGCCAAAACGCATGGACGGAATACGATAGCGCGACGCCGATTGTCGAAGCGGAATTGAACTACACCACCGACTCCGGCGAGTGGAAAAACCGCAACTGGCAAATTATCCCAGCGGTTATCGATACAAACACAAAACATATTTCCGCCAAACTGCCGCAAGGCGTTTCGGTTTACTATTTCAACCTGGTCGACGACCGCAGCCTCATCGTCAGCAGCGAACACGAAACGATTCCTGCATCTCCAGCCAGGTAGGCTGGGTTATTTTTTCGACCTATCGTTTTTTTTATGCCATTGATGGGTCGATCATGATTGACCCATCTTACACGTCCCGCACTGGCCTACGCCGCCCATTCTGCACGATTGAAATCGGTGAAAGAGAGGAAGAGCACATGCAAGGGAAGGAAAAACACTGCCCTTGACACCCATTCTCACACCATGAGGATTACATAGGAAACCAAGCAATGAAGGGAGTATCATTATTGTTATTCCCGCACGAAGGTTTCGACGGTCGGCAGCGATAAAAGTAACATACGATAATAATATATGAACCCCTCTTAACTCCCCAAGAATACGCCGAATACTGAGACCACAAATGAATACAATTGATAAATTCGAAATACTATCGCGAATACGTAAGCAATTGATAAATAGTAAGTTGTTATTTATTGCCCTGCCGACTCAATTATTTAGTTGTATATGTAACAAACATCTGGTATAATGAGTTCAAGTGGTACATGATACCATAAAAATCAGATAACATATTGAATTATATTGATTTAGATTAATTTGTGGTTATTATGTACTGACGAGTGCGAAGTTCTACTGACATAAATTTGTAAATCTTGATAATTCAGATAGTTACACAAACGTTGAACCATATCACATGAAACATCTCAAGTATTTGTTTTTACTATACTTAAATGTCAAATGCTTGAGAACTTCGCACTCTTGAGTATGTATTTGAAGGCGTTTTTAGCGTTTACGTTCAGGTCGGATTTTCATCTATGACAATATCATGGGATCGATAAGCAGAATCTGCGATTCCATATACACGCATTACTAAAGGAGACGAAAAGATGATATATATAAAAGGAAAATTGGGCGATACATCGCGAAGAACTCAAAGAACTCGTAATACTGTAGCAAGAAAACAGAAACAAAAACGCGATTCATTATGGCCAAACATTGATGAGGGAAGAATTTGGAAGAGTGATAAAGAACATCCTGGATTTACACCAATTCCAAGGACGATGCCAATCATATTTGAAATTATGGATAGTCTTTCCAAAAACCAACCGGTCTCCAAGATTTATTTCGATCTTTGGTGCCGCTGTTACGATGATTTCTTTGTTACTATAACAAATCCAAAAGAAAACGCGACGTTTTCCGGATTTTGTGGTCAACGAGCCGTGCTTACCTGGGAAAAAAGAATGCGATTACTCGCCAATCTTGATTTTATCGATATTAAACCCGGTTCAAACGGCGATATCAGTTATGTAATTATTTGGAATCCTCACGTAATCATTAAAGAGCATCACGAAAAGAGAACCCCGGGTATGCGAGAAGATTTGTACAATTCTCTTGTAGCCCGCGCTACGGATATTGGAGCCAAGGATTTGCATTAAAGGCAACATTGCGAGGTAGTATAAAAGGGACAACCCCTCATCGCTGAGGGGCGTCAGGCCAGGGATACTATCCCTGGGGTAGTAGTATCACCTAATTCATTATAGCAAAAAATCGTTTTGGTTCAAGTTAATTTGCTTGGATGATAGCCATTCGATGTGACCCATAGCGTATCGTAAGATCAAGTGAATCATGAGGAAATTATGAGTATTCCTGAAAGAGTGATATCGTATAT
>CAZFOX010000666.1:0-3410 GCA_964520565.1 uncultured bacterium
GAATTTCCGCATAGCGGATATGAATCAGCCGTTATCGTTTGAGAGTGATTTTTTTCAATCCATTGTTTGTATCGATGGGATCGAACATATCGAAAGACCGTTCGATTTCATCCGCGAATGTCACAGAATTCTTAAAAACCAAGGCGTTCTCATTCTCTCCACTCCCAATATCAGTTCTCTGCGTTCTCGTTGGCGCTGGTTTTTAACCGGCCATCACAACAAATGCAAAACGCCTCTCAACGAACAAAATCCGAATCCCCTACACCACATCAATATGATTTCCTTCCCCGAAATACGTTACATGCTTCATACGAACGGATTTCAAATCACAACCGTGACCACAAACCGGATTAAACCGGTCAATTTCCTTTACCTCCCCTGGATTCCTCTATCGTATGCCGTTACTTATTGGGTATACCAACGTGAGGAACAAGACACTACTCAGAGAATACTGAATCGGGAGATATTAAGACAAACTTTTTCATTTCCTGTCTTATTAGGGGAAACGCTCATTGTGAAAGCGATCAAGAAATCCGATCCAGGCATCGGTAATACGCTTTAAGAGTATTACCAGCCATTACTTCGGCAGTGAAATAAGACTCCAAGCGATCACGTCCCGCCTTCCCCAATGCTTTCCGTTTGGGGATATTCTCTACTAAATCGATTATCGCCTGTGCCAATCGCTCCGCATCGTTCACCGGAACCAGCACGCCGGTTTCTCCCTCCACAACGATTTCTGGGATTCCCCCCACCGGTGTGGCGATTACCGGCAACGAAAAAAATTGCGCGTCCAGAATCGTGGAGCCAAGTCCCTCCAATTTCGGAACCAGAACAAAGAGATCGAAAGCCGCCAAAAAATCCGCGATATCGGTACGAAAACCGGGCAAATGCACCCGATGTTCTAAATGCTTTTCTTCAACCCGCTTTTTGAGATTGTTATAGAGAGGCCCATCGCCAACAATAAAGAAATGAGCGTTGGGATATTTCTGCACAACGATCGCAGCCGCATCGACGATGCAGTGTTGACATTTCCGGTCTTCGCAAACAGCGATATTTCCTATCGCGATATCGGCCAGTTCCAACCTATATTCCTGCCGAATCTTGTCTCGATCCGCACTAGTAAATCGTTCGCTGTCCACGCTGCTGTAAACGATTTCCATTCTTTCTCGCTCCACACCTGCCTTTACCAGAATATCGGCGATGGCGTGGGAAATAGGAAGGAAAAAATCGGCATGCCGATATTTCCATCGATTCAAGAAGCTATTTCGAATGGGAAAATCAACCCGCCGGGATACAAGCAAAGGGATCGACTGACGAGATAGGAATCGTCCCAGGATTCCCAGGGTATGAGCGCGTCCTGAATGCGCGTGAATCACATCAGGCTTTTCATGGCGAATAATCTGCGCCAGGCGATAGGCAGAGAGAATATCCCATTCGCTACGCATGGGAATCGCATGGGGAATACAAAAATCAGGCGGAATCCGTTGAAAAAGAGCACTATTCGGAGGAGAGGCGAGGATATTGATTTGCCCCAGTCGATGAAGGTTCTTAATTAAGGATAAAACCTGTTGCTGGCCGCCGCGCCAGGTTTTATCGGTATCGATATGAAGAATACGTAAAATATCGGGCATTGAGAGTAAGTTCGGGTATTGGATAGGCACCCTCACCCCAACCCTCTCCCGGTGGGAGGGGAGAGAAAAGGCCGCCGTGTCAGGCGGCCTTATTATAACGTCTTTCCAGCGATTTGTGGAGACGAATCCTGTGTCCGAGAATTCTTTACTTTTTTTGTTTAACTTTGGCAGTCTTCGATTTCAAAGGCAGCTTCACCGGTTTATGGGTTTTGGCGGATTCGTAAACCGCCAGGATAATTTCGAGCGGTTTACGCCCCTCTTCGCCAGTGATGAACGGCTCATGGTTTTTGATAATTGCCTGGCAGAAATCTTTAATCTGCGCTACGTGGCCGTCGTTGGAAATCGCCTGCGCGTCCGCCGCGCCGGAACCGCGATCGGCTACATCTTGCTGCTCGGTTTTCTTCTCTCCCATGATCTCACGAGTGCGGATTTTATTCTTAAAGAGTTCCATCGTGCCCTGGGTGCCGGAAATTTCAATGCGCTCGTCAAATCCCGGATAACAGGCGGTGGAAGAAACGATGGTTCCCAACGCACCGTTTTTATATTTCAATAACGCCTGGGCGATATCCTCGACTTCGATACGCTTGTGCGCTTTCAAGGCGGTTTGTGCGTACACTTCGGCAACCGGCCCCATCAACCATTGCAAGCAATCGACGGTGTGGACGGACTGGTTCATGAGACAGCCGCCGCCGTCCAGTTTCCAAGTACCGCGCCATCCGCCGCTATCATAGTATTCCTGCGTCCGGAACCATTTGATATAAGCATCGCCCATGAACAATTCGCCCAGTTTACCTTCTTCAACAGCTCGTTTCAATTCACGCACTCCGGGATCCCAACGCCGTTGCGAAATAACGCCGAGTTTCACCTTATTTTCCCGGCAAGCCTGAATCATCTTATCCGCTTTCTCCAGGGTGACCTCGATAGGCTTCTCGGTGAGAACGTGTTTTTTCGACTTGGCGGCGCGTACGGTGATATCCATATGCATTCCGCTGGGAGCACCGATGGTAATGGCGTCGATATCCTTGCGGTCGATCAGATCGCCTGGTTTCTCATAAGCCATTACATTGAATTTCTCTTCGGCCTTTTTGAGATTGGGCGCTTTAACGTTGTCGGCAACGGCCACCAGATGAGCCTCAGGCACGCTCTGCATAGCGTCGCAGTGGAACATGCCGATAAATCCCATCCCCACAGTCCCTATGCGGACCTCGCGGTGGGGCATACCGGCTTTGTCGCAGACTTTACGTATGGCCTCGGTCGCCTCGACAAACTTTTCAGGGCCGGTAAAACCGGAAAATTGCCCGCCCTGCAACAAATGCGGTTCCATGGTGGCGTATCCGGTGAATCCTCGTTTAACCAACGCTTCGATCAGTTCGGGGATTTCGCCATCTCCCTGCCCAGCAGGAGTAAATACGCCGCCGAAAGTGCAATCTTTGATGTGCAGGTGAACGATATGATCGGCCTGCATTGCAAACCACTGAGTGAATGGCCTAGTGCCGCAGGTGATATAGTTGGCGGGATCGAAGATCAGCTTAAAACTGGGCGAATTGACCGATTCGGCCAAATCCTTACAATGAATCCCCGTTTCGCCATAGATTTTGGCTTCGTTCTCATGGAGAAGAAGGATACCCTCTTTCTCTGCCCGATCGGCCATTTGCTTGAGCCGTTCTATGACCTGGGTTCGATACTGTTCGCGCGAAGTTCCTTCGGGAAAATAGAAAGAAAAAATCCGGATGCGAGGACAATGGAAATAATGGGCTTTCTCAATTGCGCTTTCATATC
>CAZFOX010000667.1:0-3406 GCA_964520565.1 uncultured bacterium
AACACTCGGAGTCCCGGCCACCAGCAAATCCTTATCGCCATCGTTGTCAAAGTCCGCCGGAGCGCAGCCATGCCAACCACGGCCCAAGTCGCTCCGCTCCAGGAGATTGTTCTTCGAATCGATGGTCAGCAAGACAGTTTGAGAGGCATTCGAAACCAGGATCGCCGTATTTCGTGTTTTTAAAATGGGCAGAACCGCCAAAAAACGTGGATGGATGGATGGAATGGCATCGAGGGATTTGTCAATCACGGTGGTTAAATCCGAATGGAGGGCGAACCGGGGTTTGAGTTCCGAAGTGAAGTTAGGCAGGTCTTCCCGGGGAATTTCGAATTTGATCGGCCCCAGGAATTTTCCCTCGTCAACCGCATCGGCGGGGCGGTCGGGCTCGGTTTTCTTTAACTCCTGAAAGGTGGTCATGAGTTCCTTGGAACGGGCTGCATCTTTTTTTACCCGGGCATAATACAGGAAGAGGTTGTAATAGGAGGGCGAGTGTTTCGGATCGATTGCGATGGTTTTTTCGAACCACCGAGCCGATTCATCATTGTTTTTCAGGTTGAAGTGGGCCAGTCCCAGGTTATAAAGGGTCGCTGCATCGGTTGAATCGGCTTCGCAAGTCAGTTGAAAGTAGGTCAGGGCGTTGGTGGTGTCGCCGATTTTTTTATAGGCCAGTCCGAGCGTGTAGTTGGCAAAAGGATTCTTGGGTTCTTTCTCACGGGCCTGTTGCAAAATACGGATGCTTTCTTCGTTATGGTCTCCGTGATAGCAGGCGATTCCCAGATTAATAGTATCGGAAACCGAATCGGGAACCCGCGCGACCGTCTCTTGGTAGACGCGGATGGCGTTTTCGAAGTTATCCTCTTCCATGTAGGCGGTTCCCAGCGCCCGCAGGCGGTTGATCTGGGAATTCATGGATTCTGAGGTTTGTGCGTGAACGGACACGATGGAAATGATGAACGCGAGAAATGAAACGAGTTGGATTCGGAACATCGAACGGATTCTCCCCTTTACCCATTATTGAAAAGATAAAAACAATTTTGGCCGAGCTCTTTGTTGGATTCTATGGGGACGGTGAAAAATTCCTGGGGAGACCGTGCTTATCACTCCAGAGTTTTCGAAGTAACTCGGATTTTCCGGGTTTCCGGATCTAAATCCACGGTGGCACGGCGAATGGGAGAGCGGAATTTATATTTCGCTTCGTGAAGGTTGACATAAACATCGGGCATTATCTCATCGGAGGCAACTATAAGAGGATTATCGGTGACATAAAGCTTCGAGGCAAGAGACTTGTATTCCGCCCGTAGATTGTCGATGGCGTTTTGGATCGCTTCCTTACGATCGTAAGCACTGTCGAGCAGGTTGTCTTTTTCTTCTTCGGTCATGTCGCGATTGCGCAATTCCTGTTCGATGACGTTTTCCAACATTTCCAATTTGGCGTTTAAATCCTTTTCCTTCTGGCCGATAAGAATCATTCGCTCGAGAACCGTGAAATCGGTGCCCGCTTCCACTACAGTGCGGACGCCGTATTCCGATCCGATCGTTTTCGCGCGAATCCCAAAACCCGCAACGGTCAGGCCACCCAAGAGAGTGCCCTTTCCGGATCGAATCTCCACATGGCGGCGGGCGTAGACCCGGCTATTTAGAATCTGGTTCCCAACGATGACATCGTTTCCCGCCCGTACTTCCGCGTTCTGAAGGAAGAAGGAAACGACGTTTTTCCCGGCGGTGACGCGGCCTTTTTCCTTACCGAAAATACCGTTTTTCACTTCCACGCATTTGCCCGCTTCAAGGATGGCCGCCTCCACGGTGCCGATGACGGAGATGGCTCCATTGGCACGCACTTCAAATCCGTCGAGTACGTTTCCATTGATCACCACATCGCCGTTAAAATCGATGTTCCCGATGGAAAAATCCACGTCGCCTTTGACAAAAAACATCGGCTGCACTTCAAGAATGTTATGATGCAAGCGGTAGAGACCCGTACAGGCGGCGTACCATTCTGTCCCCTCGTTCCGTTTCTGAATATTGGGGCCGGCTTCCAGAAGGATCGACTTACCCGGACGGCCATTCAGGGGTTGCCCGTATACATCGATGCCGTTTCGTCCTTGCGTGGAAGGATAAAAAGTCAAAAGATGATCGCCCTCTGTGACGGTCAGTATGTTATTCTGGTTGTAGAAATCGACTGAACCGTCTTCGTTGATGATGAACCGGTCCCGTTGCATATTTGGATGGATATGCCAGATCACGGAGGCGTCCCGCCCGGCCGACGGGGGTTGCCCAATGGCAATCACTGCATTATGAACCGGCTGACGAGTTTGATTGGCCTGTTGCAGCGCTTTCTCGATGGCTTTCGATTGAATGCCGCACCAGACTCCCGCTTTGGTTAACAGGGTCTGCACGTATTCCCGCGTGATGGGCTCGCCGTTTCCCATCGGGGGTTCTATGGTTAAAAGCGCCTGCATGCCGTCTTCGGAAACGCTGAGGAAGGCTTCCGCATCGCGATTGACTTCGAATATGGCCAGAACGTTGTCTTTTAAGACAACCGTCCCCGCCCGTTCTGCGTAATATTCCCCTTCGGGCGTTTTTCGGACAAATTCACCGGCATGAATGACGAGCGCTTTCATGGGTGGCGGTTCGAGCGTTTCGCCGGTTAAGCGGATTCCCGGAATGCCGGGTTTGGGTGCGCTGATTCGTATCAGGAGATCGTTTTTTCGCGCTTGAACTGTCCCCGCTCGCTTGGCAAATTCCTCATTGCCGATCCAGTATTCGATTTGGGCAGGAATCCCCTCAGTGGGTGGTCGTCCTTGTGCGACGATCACTTCCACATCGGCCTTGGGATTTTCCTGGATAACGCTGATGGCTTTTTTAATATTCTTTTCCAATAATCCGTAGGTATATCCTAACTTTTTGATTTGATCCAAAATATCGATCGCCTTCAAGGCGATGGGCCGGAGAGGGGAAGGAGGAATGTATTTCAGGATAGCCTGCGTCTCGTTTTCGTTGATGTACAAGGTCAAACCGCTCTGCAGGTGAACGGCTTTATGATTTTTGGTTAATTCGGATTCCCGCCGGGATTGAGGCTGCGCGGTTTTGACCGTGGTCGCGGCGATGTTGAGTTCGTTGTCGATCTCGTTCAATAAATCTTCCAGCCGGTTGGATCGGTTGGGGGAGGATGGACTCATGATCGGGCGTTAATTTTCTCCGTCGCGTTTCTCTCTCAGAATACTGTATGAGCCCTGAAAGAATTTACTGCAACCTGAATTTCAAATCTCTTTGGCTTGCATTGTATGCGTTTCTGTAAGGATAGCCTAGCCAATTTGGATAAAAATGTAAAACGAAAAGAAATGCTATCCCGAAACGTTCGTCCCTGTTTGATTTTTGGGGAGATCCGGTACAATGATCGTCCAAT
>CAZFOX010000668.1:0-1360 GCA_964520565.1 uncultured bacterium
TGCCACCAGGACGGGGGCTGATAGCGAGACTGTAATTCGATGGCGTCGGGCGCGTAGGGCGCGATCCATCCGGCGAAGAGGGAAACGAAAACCAGCAGCAGAACGATCGCCGCGCCGAAACGGATATAGGGATGGCGGAACGCTTTCATTGGTCGAGCCGGATCCGTGGATCGAGATACGCGTAGAGCAGATCGACGAGCAGGTTGATTCCAATAAAAATCAGACAGAAAAACAGCACCGTGCCGTTGATCAGCGGGTAATCGCGTTGCGAGATCGCTATGACCATATGCCTTCCCAGCCCCGGCCAGGAGAAGACCTTTTCGGTCAACACGGAGCCGGAGAGGTAGCTGGCGAAATCGAGGCCGATGACCGTAACCACCGGGATGATGGCGTTGGCGAAGGCGTGTTTGCCGATTACGCGCACCGGCCCCGCGCCCTTGGCGCGAGCGGTGCGCAGGTAATCTTCGCCGAGAATTTCCAGCATGCTGGCGCGGGTCATTCGCGCCAGGAAGGCTACCGACTGCGCGCCCAGGGCTATGGCGGGTAGAATCAGATACTGGATTCCCCCGTCGCCGTACCCGGACGGGGGCAGCCATTGCAGGCGCATGCTGACGAAATACATGAGTAAAAGCCCCAGCCAGAAGACGGGGGTGGAGATTCCCAGCAGCGCCAGCACCATTGCCAGGCGATCCACCCAACTGTTGGGCAGGAGTGCCGAGAGAAGGCCCGCGCCCACTCCCAGAATCACCGCCACGATCATGGCGCAGACCGCCAATCGAACCGTATAGGGGAAACGCTCCGCAATGATATCCACCACCGGCCGATGGCTGTCGTACGAAAGCCCCAGATCGCCGCGAAGCAGGTTTCCGAGATATTTCATGTATTGAACAACAAGGGGGCGGTCGAATCCGTACCGCTCGCGGATCAGTTGCCGCTGTTCTTCGCTGGCACGCTGCCCGGCCATCGCGTCCGCCGGATCGCCGGGCGCAAGCCGTCCCAGGAAGAAGGTGACGGTCACCACTCCCAGGATCACGGGGATCATCCAGAACAGGCGTTTGATCAAATAAGTCGTCATAAATCCTAGACCCAAACATAAACAGACGAATGGATTCTACCGGAGATCGATATGGGTATCCACCCGTTGAGATCGAGGTAATCACATCCCTTCATCCAATACACTCCATAAAAATCATTTGACAAATTCCATGTCACCATGAGAGAATAATCGGTACCGTATTCGAGGGATATTTTATCGACCCCATATTACGACAGGTGTAAGATTATCGATTCATGGGAAACGCCGTTCGTTTCAATTTTCCACTCTATTCTATCTATTCTATTAACGGAGGTATCGGACGAT
>CAZFOX010000668.1:1370-3405 GCA_964520565.1 uncultured bacterium
CGATGAGAAAACAGTACTTGACTCTCTTGTTGATCGTACCGGGACTGTTATCCGTACCGGAGCTTTACGCGCAGAAGTACGACTGTACGCCCGTCAATCTCGATGCGATCTGGAATGCGGTCATCTGGTATCACGACGACCAGGCCGTCGATGAAAGCCTGGGAGTTCCCACCCATTCGGCGGGGATTAAAATATCCACGCTTCCTCCGGAGGTTATTCCCGGCCAGGTGAATGTCACGGAAGATGGAATTGTGGCGTTTCTTCTACCGGCGATGACGCAGGGCGAGCTCAACGCCTACTATGTGGCGGGCGATACGGTTCCAGTCCCGCCGGGTAACTACCAGTACGTGTTTTTGGCGGTGACATCCGATAATGGGAACTGGCCCGGCGCGGTGGGCGATTGGGCGGCCGATATCGATCCCGATACCGGAGAGGTATACGATCTCCGTTCGGAAGGAAACAGTTTCAAGCCGATCTATGAAGATGGAGAAGGCGATTGGATTCCGATCGGCATCGTTCCAGACTGGTTTTGGAAACCGCCGGAATGGGTAGCCCCTGCCAGTGGAAAGGTCGAAGAGATTGTCCAGGAATATCTTTCGTATGCGGGCGACCCGAACGCGCCCTTTTTCTTTTATGATGGCATGAATTACGGGGATCACGATTTCGGGCAATATACTTATTGTAATGGAGAAGGGGCCTATTTTATCTATACGATGGATATTCCCGACGGCCTGAAAGCGGCGACTTTATGGACGGAGATGTGGGGGAACGTCAAGTTCTCGGTTTCCACGGACGATATCACATACACGGAAGTGTATAATTCCGCCACGATGGATAAGGTGTATACCTGCCGAGCTGGGAATCCCGATGGGTACCAACCCAACCGCGCTTTGCGCGATTTCGATCTCTCGCCGTTTCTTTCTTCGGGAACGGTGCGAACCCTCTTTTTCAAATTTGAAGACGCCGCTCCTCTGAATGCCGTGGGACAAGAGAATAATCCCTGGGGTGCGCGTTGCCATCGCCTGGGGATCTTCACCGGGCCGGTTGCGAAAACCACCGGCGGTTCACGGGTATGGCCGGGGATGGAGACCACCAGTTGGGGCGCACCGGAAGGGGGCATTTATCTGATTTGGAAGCAGTACCGCATCAATCCTGCCCGGACGCTCAAAGAAATACTATTGCCCAACAACCGGCCGGAAAACGATCCCTATCTGATCCTTTTTGCGATCACGCTGGCGAACGACCGGACGGAAGTCGATCATTTTATGTTGTATTAGCATGGATCGATTCATTATAAGCGACATTTAAAGGAAAATTTCAATCTTTGACATAGTATGCCACAATGGAAGGCATGTGTGTTTAGAATGGACGATAATCTTCAGGGGCAGACAGGACTCTGCCCCTGTTGTTTTGTACATCGATTCAGATGATCCAGACGTCCCTTCTTGCAGAGACTGCCCGGGAAGCCGGGAAATCGGTTGTGCAGACCGCTCATCGAGTATAATAAGACGGGAAAGGAAGAAAAACGATGGGTTGTCCAAAATGCAACCGGGATCGATATTATTCGCAGACATCCTGTACGCGTACGGTGATGGAACGTTACAATGTCAGCGGCTCGGTCAAGGCGGCGGTGTATGGAATCGCCGTCCTGTTTGCCCTCTTGGCGTTGAGTGCGGTTTTCGGATATAGTTAAAACCGCTTTTCCGGCGAGTCCGGCGGGAAATGGAAAGAGGGGGAGCAGGGTTGCCCTACGCCGCCGGACATTGTATAACCCTACTGTAGAATACGATGCAACAATGGCAATCCGTCGATAACGACCTGTTTCCCACAGGCAGGCAGATTGGGAAAAGACGTTCAAAGGAGAAAACCCATGGCGTATGTAGTCTGTGAGGCATGTGTGAATTGCAAATATGGCGATTGCGCGGAAGTCTGTCCGGTCGAATGCTTCTATGAAGGGGACGATATGTTATATATCAATCCCGACGAGTGCATCGATTGCGATGCCTGCGCGCCGGTATGCCCGGTGAATGCGATT
>CAZFOX010000669.1:0-3403 GCA_964520565.1 uncultured bacterium
GGGTCTGGCTGCGGGCGGGGACGCACGTGCTCCTTTTTGTCATTCTCATTGAAACGATGGGGGCGTTCCTTTACAATCGAGGCGCGATCTATTGAATTGCTAGCCGTCGAGACGAAGGGGCGATTCCATGAAAGCGGTCTTTTTCTCCATTCCATTCATTCTCGCGTGTTGTTCGCTCTTCACCGCCGATGCCGTGGAGCCGGTGGTTCTTTGCGAAGAAACGGTTACGGAATATACATCCCCGAATAACGGCGCGGGGCCGTTGTGGTGCTTTGGCGCTCCCCTCGTCGTGCGATTGGGCGATCGGGTTTTCGTCAACGCCATGGAAACCGGCGAAAACGCCAGACCGTATTGCAATACCCGCTGGCGGCTTTTCGAACGATCCGGCGATGGCTGGAAGGCTGTGCAAATCGAAGACAAATACCAACAGCGCGAACCCTGCCCGGTTGCGGCGTTATCCGATACCGAACTGATCCTTTCCGCGCATCCCGAAACGAAACGTCGAAGCAATAGTCCCGACGAAAAAGGGGCGTTTTGCGACGATTATTTATTGCGTTTTTCGTTGCCTAATCTCAGCGTTCCTCCCGAAATGATGCGCCCTGCCTGGCCGGACGGCGTTGCGTTTTACGAGCATTCCTACCGCGGCCTGGCCACTTATCGGCAGACGCGCGAGATTCTGCTGTTCAGCGCCGCCGATGGGATACACGATCAGTTGTGCCTCTATCGCGATGGCGAAGGTAACTGGAAGAATTGCGGGGAAGTACATTTTCCCGTGCGCGGCTGCTACGCCCAGGCAGCGGTTCGTAATGGGGCGGCGCATATCCTGGCGGTGGGGGATATTGTCGAACCGGTGCGGGAATGGTGGGAGTATAAGAAAGAGAAGACCGGTAATACGTGGGATTACGTCTTCCGCCGACTCTTCTATACGTGGTCGCCCGATTTGACGAAGGAATCCTTTCGGGAAGCGTTGGAGATCGACAATGTGGATTCCACAGCGGGGCACATTCAAAACCTCGACCTGTGGCTGGGAGAAAACAACACTGTCTATTTGCTCTATACCCGCAGTCCGGTATCGAGCGCGATGCTACGCGACCGGTTTTTCCCACATATCAAACTGGAAACTTCTCTGCATTTCGTGGAACTGCGCGAAGGGAAGATTCAACGAAGGGTAATGCTGGCGCGAGGCGGCGAAGGGCTGAGCGATCCACAACCGTCTTACGGGCGCTTTCACAGCACGCCGGACGGGAAATTGTACGTCATCGGTTCGGAGCCGGGACGGAACTGGATTCAGGAGATTGCCCCAGCCCAGGGCGAGCGGATTACGATTCCCCTCAAAAAACCGTTCGGAACGTATTTCACCGCAACCGAGCGAGGAGGCTCTTCGCCGTCGTATAACCTGGATCTATTCGGGAATGCAGGAAAAACAAACACCCTCTCGTATGCCTGCATACAATTCAAGTGATATTCATCATTCCGTTCGTATTCGCGTTTCGATAAAGCCAGAAAAAAAAGTGGGTGGAAATTGCATTCCACCCGTCAAGAGCATCCCTGGGAAAAGACTTGGTTGTACGATTCACTCCCGCGAAGGCGGGAGAAAATTTCGACGGTTATCCATCTCGATACTATTTATTTTTATACCCTTTCCCTAACCCTCTCCCGGGGGAGAGGGAATTTCTTACTACACGGGTTGGATCAAAAATCTTACAATTTTAGGATTTTGGCTACTCGATCGATTTCCAACCCGATCTTCAGTTCCTTTCACTTTTTGTCTTCGAAAAAGCCCATTTCGGGGGGCTTTTCAAAACTCGAATTCGAATGAAATCAGGAAATCCCATTCGCACTATTACTTAATATCGCTGCCGCTCCTTTATGCAATCGCTACCGCTCTTTCTGGCAATCGCTATCGCTCTTTCTTGAGATTGCTGAATATCGATTTGGACATGGGCGGAAGCCGCTTGGGATCTGGCTTATTGTTATCGGGAGCGAACGACGATACGGGAGCGCCCGCTTTTTCGGCGAAGACCAGTTCGTTGATTTCCTCGCTATCCTCCTCCACAG
Source organism: uncultured bacterium (assembly GCA_964520565.1). Lineage (GTDB taxonomy): Bacteria > Hinthialibacterota > Hinthialibacteria > Hinthialibacterales > Hinthialibacteraceae > CAZFOX01. The sequence continues at coordinate 2,059 of CAZFOX010000669.1, forward strand.
TGTCGCCCAGGCCTTTTTTGAGGTAGGCGGGCTGGGATTTCAGGGGATGTTTATGGGGCTGCAAGGCGGGGCGTTCTTCCTCGCGCCGCACCTTGAAATCGCGTTTGTCGCCCTGGGACGCGCCGGTGGCCAGGATGGTGACCTTCATCTCTTCGGACATTTCCGGATCGATCACTACGCCGAAGATCACGTTGGCGTCGCCGTCGGCTTTTTCGCGGACGTGGCGGGTGATGGCCTTGTCGATTTCGAGAAGTTTGATATCCGGCCCGCTGGTGATGTTGATGAGGATGCCCTTGGCGCCTTCGATGACCTGTTCTTCCATGAGCGGGCTGCTGGAGGCCTGTTTGAAGGCTTCGTCGGCGCGATCCATGCCGCGCCCGTAGCCCACGCCCATGACCGCGCCGCCCGCTGCGTCCATGATGGCCTTGATGTCGGCGAAGTCGAGATTGATGAGACCGGGCCGGGTGATGAGATCGGCGATGGACTGGACGCACTGCTTGAGCACGCTGTCGGCCACCCGAAAGGCGTCGATCAGGGTGGTAGTTTCGTCGACGACGCTGATGAGGCGCTGGTTGGGAATGGTGATCAGCGTATCGACTTTTTTGCGAAGAATCTGCTGCCCTTTATCGGCATGGTTACGGCGTACGGTGCCTTCGAACTCGAAGGGTTTGGTGGTGATGGCGACCGAGAGGGCGCCGATTTCGCGCACCACATCGGCGATGACGGAAGACGCGCCGGTTCCCGTACCGCCTCCGAGCCCGGCAGTGATGAAGACGAGGTCGGCGCCTTCCAGTTCCTGGCGGATCAAGTCGCGGTCTTCGTTGGCCGCTTCTTCGCCGAGAACGGGATTGGAGCCCGTGCCCAGCCCCTTGGTGACTTTTTTGCCGATGTGAATCTTGCGGGGAGTTTTGGCGCGTTGCAGGGCCTGTACGTCGGTGTTGATCACGACGAACTCCACCCCTTCCAGGGTACCATCGCCCATTGTATCGACCGCGTTGCTGCCTCCTCCGCCGACGCCGACCACGGTGATTTTCGGGCCGTTTCCTCCCATGAGATCGCTTTGGAGGTCATCCGCCAATTCGATCATCGGCCGGCTTTGCCGGTCGCCTGCGTTGCGGCGTTCACTGTCGCCGAAGTTTTGATCTTGGATGAATTCCAGTGCCATTGTTTTGCTCCTCTCTCTCTTTATTTTCCATGATTGTTTCCGAATTTGGATTCCCTATTCTGTCGAGCCAAACAGCCCGTTACCCGCTCCAGACCGGCGGGCTGTTACATCGATCGAACCTTCTGCGCCGCCGTAGGGCGGCCCGACTCCCTGTTTTCATGCGTTCGATTCCCATTCCAA
>CAZFOX010000670.1:0-3394 GCA_964520565.1 uncultured bacterium
AACTGGCTGCTTCGCGGCAATCTCGGTCGTGTCCGAAAATCGCATGGTGGTGAAGAGGCTTTATTCCGATGCCAACGATCCGGAGGCGGTAGAAAAAGTACGCGTTCAACCAGACTATCCGTACGCACGCGTAAACTTCGAAGACGCTCAATTACCCGTCATTGTGTCCCTGGACGCTTATAGTCCATTCGTTCCCGGTTCCATCGAGAGTTCCTGCTATCCGGCGGTCGTTTTTCGTTATACCGTCCAGAATCCGGCCTCCAAAGAGATTGCTGTAACAGTGGCCATGTCGTGGCGAAATTGGATTGGCCGGGGTGGAACTGCCCGGGAAATTTTCGACGCCACCGGCGTTCTCTCGCATCGCCTCTACCGGCGGGGAAACGACACAGGGATTCTCTATCAATTAACCAAAACCAATCCCACCGGAGCGGCACGTAATGCCTTGGGTGAGCAGGCGCTAATCTATCGTGCTCAAGAAAAAGAAACTGTCGCCATTCTTCCTTTATGGCACCCCGAATCGGAATCTATCGGATTGCGTCTTTTTATGGAGAAAACGGAGGACTATCTAAAATCCAAAGATGCGGAATTCGATCGGCCGCAAATGGATATCTCCCGCCCCGCTGCAGCAATCGCCGCGCGGCGAACAATCCCCGCCGAGGAATCGCGCACGTTTACATTTGTTCTGGCCTGGCGGATGCCATACCGCATAGGCAAGGATGATACGGATTACGGCGTTTTTTATGCCACCCGCTGGAGCTCCATCCAAAACATTCTTGAGGAACTGGGGAAAAAAAATACCGCGCTGGAAGAGGCCATGCTGGCCTGGGAAACAACCTACCGGTCGTCCTCGTTTCCGGAATGGCTGTTCGACCGGATGCGAAATGGTATGTCCGTTCTGGCTCGCGACGGCATATATCTTGCCGATGGACGCTTTACGATGCTCTCCGGGAATCCCGAATACCCTGGCAACCTGGGTGCGCCGGAAGAACGCCTTGCAGATACCTCTTTTCTCCTGCAAGGGTTCCCCGATCTGCTGCGTTCCGAATTGGACTTAATATCTCAATGCCAGCTGGCCGATGGAGAAGTACCCTCCGCGCTGGGCAATTTATACGGCGCGATCGGCAATGGAAACGTGCCGGGCGGTTTCATCGGTAATCCCGATTCGTCGTCGGCTTACGTTCTTCTCGCCTATCAATATTACCTCTGGACGGGCGATCGAAAATTTCTGGACGATCATTCCCAACATCTCCGTTTTGCCTTGCGTTGGCTGATGGCACGCGACCGGAACGCCGACATGATCCCCGATGGACCATCGTTATGGCCCTGGACGGGAGAGGGCGTGACGTCTCTCTTCTCGGGCAATCTGGCCATGGCCGCTTTTCGCGCGGGAGAAGAATTGGAACAGATTTATCAGGATTTGGAATTTCAGACCTGGTGCCGCCAGCAGGGGCAGGGAATCGCCCGAAATCTCGGCAGCCAACTCTGGAACGGCGCTTATTATAACGCTTTCTTCGATGCCCGTTTCCCCACTCGGCCAGACGGAATCGAAATGATTCCCGGCCTGCTGGGAGGAGAGTGGTTCGCCCTGCAGCAGGGCTGGAAATCGTTGTTGCCTCCCGCCCGGGTGAATTCCGCCGTCCAAAGCATGGCCATTGGTCTCCCCTCGTTCGAAAAATCCCGATCCGCCTATATGGAAGCGGCCTGGAATTATGGATATGCGCCCGCATTCGCCGGAACGGCTCTATTGCGATATGGATTTTTCGATGCAGCCTCGCGCTTAACGCCTCCCCAGGCTTCCATGCCCGAAGCGGGATGGTGGTCGTATGCCGCCGCGCTGTCTGGTTTTGGACTGGATCTGCACCGGCGTTGCCTGATTGTAGGGCCGATTCTTTCCTCTGCCTCCGATACCTTCGCCTGTCCGTTTTCGTCTCCTCTCTATACCGGACAGATTGTATATAACCGTTCGCGTCTTTCCGGGCAGCAGGAATGCGAGATTCTGTTCGAACGCCTCTCGGGCGGCAAAGACGCGGCATTGCTTCAGATCGCTTTTGCCTTTCCCCAATCGGCCGATGCCAACGAGAATGTGATGCAGGTCTATCATAACGGCCAGTCCGTGGCCGGGCAGGATTTCTCCCGTGAATCCCTGCGCGTTTTCGGCTTCCAACCCGCTCTCCGTTTGAAAGCCGGCGACCGTTTATCCTTGCTGCTCGCTCCCAAAGAAGGGCCGCGCGTGATCGTGGACGTTCAGTCCCGGGAAATTCGCAATTTCGGCGGGATATGCCGCATCGATAAAACCGGCCTGACTATCCCCGGCGTCTCTTTTTATATCTCCAATCTTCTACCGGGAAAACAATGGTTGTCTCTCGATCTGATCAATCCCGCTCCACAACAGGAGTACGCCGTTTTCCTGAATGGCCAGAAACAACCGTTTTCCGTTCCTTCCTCCGAACCGATCCCTTTGATTCTCCCTCAAAGCCCCATCTCTTCGGAGAACCTTGCTTTTCTTCACACGATGGTCAAAGCCTGTCAGGATACCGCGGTCAGATTTGCCTCGGTAACCGGCCGCGAAGAACTCAAGAAAAAATTATGGAGTCTGCAAGAAGAGGCCAATCGCCTGGTCGATCTGGATGCCGGCCAGCGGGGAATGCGGTTTGACATCATCCCCGCAACGGTACTCGATCAATTTAAATTGCAGGAAATCGATAAAAGCGATAGACCCTTCCAGGATGATTTGCAACGCCTTCAGGAAAACTGCAATACCTTCATGGCCGATATCCAAAAACAATCGAACGATCCGGTTTTGGCCTCCGAATTGACAGGCTATTTCGTTCCCCTCGCCCTTCAGGTCTCTGTGGATGAAATCGTCGAGGCCAGCCAGGCGTTTTCGCTGGGTGTTCGGGCGAGAAATCCCCTGCGAAGCCCCCTCACAGGCCGGTTCCATCTCGATCTGCCCGAACAATGGCGGGCAATCGCCGGCGCCGATGTCGTCTTCGACGACCGTCAGAGTGCTGAAGACGAACGACGCCTCTCTTTCTCAATAATTCCCAACGCCGATTTATGGCAAAAAAGGTTTCCCATTCAGGTCAATGTCAGCGGGACGTGGAACGAATATCCCTACCGAAAAAGTCAATCCGTTTTTGTAGGGCACGAATTTGTCAAACGCTGGATGATTGTGGGGCCGTTTTCGAACGAACGGGGAGAGGGTTTCAGCCGGATGATTCCTCCGGAAAACAACATCCAGCTCCGGGAAACCTATCCGGGGATCGGCGGCGACGTGGGTTGGAAGGAATATGAATTTCCGGATGGCTATGTGAATTTGGATTCGGTATTATCGCCTAATGACAATGCCGTAGCGTATGCCTATACCAGCCTATACTCACCCCGTGAACAGGCC
>CAZFOX010000671.1:0-623 GCA_964520565.1 uncultured bacterium
AAAAGAGATTCTTTATTGCCAGGCCTCCAGACTAATCCCATTGTCTCATGGAGTGTATACTGAAAAGAAACAGAAAGCCGTGAATGGTCTAATCTCCTCGATTGGCAGGCCTTTCGCGTCAACGGTGCAGAGAGATTGCTAGGATTGATGGCAAACATTCATTGTACCAAAACAACGCTCGCATCATCGTATCACCCGTTGTAAATGCCCGGAAAATCGTCATAGTGACGATCCATAAATTGGCAATAATTGCCAAATAAGAGAGAAAAAATCGTATCAGAAAAGACGAGTCACGTGTATATCACTTGCATCTATCGAAACAAACACTACAATAACGAACGACTATCTTTGGCAACATATTACCATATAGAAGATTTTAATAGAAGTATACGGCCAAAGATTCTTAAAATGTCTTTAACAAGGAATTTCTCAAAGTTTGAATATTAAATATTGCCGGGTAAAAAAGCATCCTGTGAACCAACCGGCATATTGGAGCGCCATAGGATTGCTTCGCTACGCTCGCAATGACATAACGGCAGGTTCTTAACATAACGGCAGGTTCTTAACATTGCGGCAGGTTCTTAACATTGCGGCAGGTTCTTAACATTACGGCAGGTTCTTAA
>CAZFOX010000671.1:723-3389 GCA_964520565.1 uncultured bacterium
CATTGCGGTACGTTCTTAACATTGCGGTACGTTCTTAACATTGCGGTACGTTCTTAACATTGCGGTACGTTCTTGACATTGCGGTACGTTCTTGTCATTGCGAACGAAGTGAAGCAATCTGAAAGATCAATCGTTGGTTTTAACTCAACACTCTATGAGGCCGCCCTACTTGAACGATTCAGCCCTTTGATAAGAAGCGATACAATTTATTACAAAATACTTAATAAATGTGTTTAATCAGCAAGGAGCAAGCTTAATGTTCACCATTCTTGACAAAAAAGAACTTGCACCCAACACCTTCTGGTTTGAGGCTAAAGCCCCGTTGGTTTGCCATTCCCGGAAAGCCGGTCAATTTATGATTATTTGCCCGCACGACAAGGCGGAACGGATACCCATTTCCCTGGCGGGCTCGAACTATGAAAACGATAGTCTGCTTTTTGTTATTCAAGCCATTGGAAAAACCACGCATGAAATCTGTTCCATGAACGTGGGCGACTCCTTTTTCAGCATCATCGGCCCACTCGGCGAACCCAGTCCCATTGAATCGTATGGAACCGTTGCCTGTATGGGGGGAGGATATGGAGTCGCCGCCCTGATCCCGATTTGCGATGAACTTCGCAAGGCGGGCAACCGGGTCATCGGCGTGATCGGCGCCCGCGAGAAAAGCCTGATTCTTTTGGAAGAACGAATGCGGGAGGTATGCGACGAAGTCAGGATATCCACGAATGACGGATCGTATGGCACCCGGGGGTTTGTCACTGACGTACTTCAGGAAATCCTCCAGGAAGGAATCCAAGTCAACCATACATTTGCCATCGGCCCGGTTCCCATGATGGCGGCGGTCAGCCGCATGACCGAACCCTTGGGCATTGGATGTACCGTATCGTTGAACGCCCTGATGGTCGATGGTACGGGGATGTGCGGAGGTTGTCGCGTACACGTAAATGGGAAATCCAAATTCGCCTGTTGCGACGGCCCCGATTTTGACGGCCATAAAGTCGATTTCGATGAATTGATGAACCGCCAGAAGTGGTATCAGAATCAGGAAAAATTGGCTTTTGCCGTTTACAAAGGAGAAGAAGAGCATTCACCCGCCTGTATCTACCAAAAAGATATTCACGAAATTGAGCGGTTTTGGAATCCAAACGTCCCGGATTTCATCGATATGAATCGTGAGCTCAAAGCGAAAGAGCGGATGGCGATTCCCCGGCAGAAGATGCCCGAACAGGAACCGGAAATCCGGCGAAAGAATTTCCAGGAAGTCGCGTTGGGACTCACCGAAGCCTTGGCCAAGACCGAATCCAACCGATGTATCGAATGCAATAAACCCAAATGTGTCGAAGGTTGTCCGGTGGGAGTGGATATTCCCCGATTCACCCGGTTGGTTCGGGAAGGGAAATTTCTGGAAGCCGCCAAAGTCATCAAGGAAACCAACGTTCTTCCCGCGGTATGCGGGCGAGTCTGCCCACAGGAAACCCAGTGTGAAATCAAATGTATATTGGGTAACAAGGGAGAGGCGGTCGCCATCGGCCGATTGGAGCGGTTCGTGGCGGATTACGAACGGATGTTCGGCGGGGAATTCGAATGGGATAAAACCACACCGACCGGGAAGAAAGTCGCCATTGTCGGTTCGGGTCCGGCCAGCCTGACCGTCGCGGGCGATCTGATAGCCCGAGGACATGAAGTCCACGTCTTTGAAGCCCTGCACCGCCTGGGCGGCGTGTTGATCTATGGAATCCCCGAATTTCGTCTGCCCAACGAAATCGTCGATCAGGAAATCGATGGGCTGCGTAAAAAAGGCGTGAAGTTCTATACCAACGTCTTGATCGGTAAAGCGAAAACCGTCGACGACCTATTTGAAAAAGAAGGTTTCGACGCCGTCTTTCTGGGAACCGGGGCGGGATTGCCCAAGATGATGAATATCCCCGGAGAAAACCTGAAAGGCGTATATACGGCCAATGAATTTCTGACCCGCATCAACCTGATGCATGCCGACCGTTTCCCCGAATACAGTACACCGGTCACACTGGGGAAAACCGCCGCCATTATCGGTGCGGGAAACACGGCCATGGATGCCGCCCGAGTCAGCGTCCGCATGGGAGCCGAACAGGTCTCGATTGTATACCGGCGAACGCTTCAGGAAGCGCCCGCCCGCATCGAGGAGATTCATCACGCCAAAGAAGAAGGCGTCCAGTTCCGGTTTCTGACCGCGCCGGTCGAACTGATCGGTACACCGGACGGATGGGTGAAGGAAATGAAATGTATCGAGATGGAACTGGGCGAGCCGGATGAATCGGGGCGGCGGCGGCCGGTTCCCAAAAAGGGATCGGAATTCATTCTTCCCACCGAAACGGTAATCACCGCGCTGGGTTTTGGAGTAAATCCTCTGGTACCCCGTACCACCAAAGGGCTGGAACTGGATAAGTGGGGCGTCATCGTTGCCGAACCCGAAACTGGAAAGACCAGCCGCAAGGGAGTCTTTGCGGGAGGCGATTCTATCACCGGCGGTTCCACTGTAATCCTTGCTATGGGGCAGGGCCGTATAGCCGCCAAGGCTATGCATGAATATTTGATGACAGGGCAATGGTAAGTTGAACGAAGAGAAAAACACGGATGTTTTCATGAAGCGGAGTCTATTATCCAGGCTCCGCTTTTTATTTCACCAA
>CAZFOX010000672.1:0-3384 GCA_964520565.1 uncultured bacterium
ATCGTTCGCGGGCGCATCGAGCCGCTGGACGGCGTGATGGATTTCCTCGCCCGCTGCCAGCATCTGGGCCTTAAGACTGCTGTCGCTACCAGCGCCGACCGCACCAAGATGGATATCAACTTGCGCGAGATGGGACTCTCCGAAGAAAGTTTCACCGCCTGCGTCAACGGCCTTGAGGTCGAACGTAAGAAACCCTACCCGGACATCTTCCTCTTCGCGGCTCAGAGGATTGGTGCCGCTCCCGAGAACTGCCTGGTCGTCGAAGACGCCGTCTCCGGCGTCGCCGCCGCCAAAGCCGCTGGGATGAAATGCCTGGGTCTCACCACCAGTTTCTCCGCCGAACAATTGGCAGGCGCAGATTGGATATCCAACACCCTCGCCGACGCGCCGGACGCGGCAACGGAATGGTAAAAGAAATAATGGATTTCTGCGCACAATCGGAGATATAATTAAAACAGAACCATTCCAGGAAAGGGCGTTTTTCATGAAATTATCGGTTGTCACCTACCCCGATGAAAACGGTGTATGGATCGTGGAGTGTCCTTGTATTCCCGGATGCATTAGCCAGGGCGGCACGAAAGAAGAAGCATTGAAAAACATCCAGGAGGCAATCGCGGCCTGCCTCGAAGTACGTGCCGAACAAGGAATGCCATTGACCGTCGAAACTCACGAGATTGAGGTTGCCGTGTAATGCCCAAACTCCCCACTCTTCGTGGAGAGCGGATTGTTCAAATTTTTGAATCGTTCGGATGGATTGTTGCGCGAAGAAGGGGGAGTCACATCATCATGATAAAAAAAGGTCACATCGCAACGCTCTCCGTACCCAATCACAAAGAAGTCGCGATAGGAACGCTCCATGCCTTATTGCGTACAGCAAACATAACCGCCAGTGAATTTCTTGATGCGCTGAAATGATATTCCGGCGCGCCTAGCGCTGCCACGGAATGGTAACCCCTGCATGATAGGGATCCACATCCAAAATCGGATATTTCTCCCAATCGGGATCGTCGTAATGCCACCATTCCGTGGGAAATTGCAGAAATCCCTCAGCAGTCATGGCATCGCGCAGGATTTTACGATTTTGAATAGCGATGGCGGATAAATCCATATAGTCCGGATGGGCTTTCTCGGTGAAATCATCGAACGGTGTGGGCATCTCCAATTCGTTCCCCTGAGAATCCACCAGAGTTACATCCACAGCACATCCTCGATTGTGGCGCGATCCTTTGGCGGGATCGGCAACAAAATTCTCATCGGGGAGAATTTTCCACATCTCTTTTTGTACCCAAAGCGGCCGGTAGGCATCCCAGACCTTCAATCGCAGCCCTTGTGCCTTCAACCGGTCGTTTACTCTCTTTAGCCGTTGCCCAGCCGGTTCCAGAATGAAAGCCACGTTTTCGGGATATACCTTGCGTTTCAGAAAATTATCGTCAGTCGCATATCGCAAATCGATAACGATATCTGGATCGAGATCGCTCAGTTTGACCAATCCCCACGGATTGCTTTGAGCCAATGCATCCGATCCATTGTGAGAAATTACACCTGCGCATGAAATCATAACAACTCCTAAAAAGATAATACACCAATTATGTTTCATTTTCGCCTAATCCTTCCAGGTAGAAACGATCTCCATATTGATACTTGCGACACCTATTATTTTCTGGATTCCCAATCCAAACAACCTAACGGGATTAATTTTAAAAGCAATGACGTATTCTAACTGCCTAACTATCCGATGGGAAATGATTCGGATAAACCTTCGAATAGTAGAACTTTCTTCTTATTCTATAACGATCTTGTTATCTCTCGACATGATGGATGCAAGAAAACACGGTAAATTCAGGAGTCGTCTATCATGCAACGCTTTTTCATACTGGCCATCGTATCGCTCGCTGCGATGAATATCGCATCGACTTCATCCAACGCCATCGACTTCCAAGCCGTATTCCTCACCCAGGCACGCATCGATACGATCAAACAACGGATTGCGGAAAATGAAGAACCGGCGTTCACGGCGTTTCAAGCGTTGAAGAAATCCGCCGAAGGTCAATTAAATCGAAAACCTCACGCACCGGAACACTGGTATGTCCCCGGTTTTTACAACGACGCCGAAGGTCATACCAACGCCAAACGGGGGCTTCAGGATGACGCGAACGCCGCATACGAACTGGCGCTCTATTACTGCATAACCGGTGAGGAACGATACGCCGTTTCGTCTGTCCGCCTGATCGATGCCTGGGCAACCAATCTGAAAACCGCCAGCGACAAGGACGATTCCACCCTATCCTTCAGTTATCATTTCCCCGCCCTGATTTTCGCCGCCGATCTGCTTCGCGATTACCCAGGCTGGCCCCAGGCCAGCCAGCAACGTTTCAAGGATTTCGTCCGCGATCGCGCCATTCCTCTCAATACCATGGATCGAAAAAACAACTGGGGCAACTGGGGTTTGGTGTTGGTCTTGGCTTCCGCCGCTTACCTGCGCGACGAAGCCTTAATGGATACGTGTATCGCCCGCTGGAAAGAATTTATTGAAATCCAAATCGCAGAGGACGGCCACCTCCCTCACGAAGTGCACCGTAGCGAAGGCATGCGGGGAATCTGGTATTCTCATTTTACCCTGATGCCGCAAACCATCGCCGCCGAAATCATCCGAGTCAACGGCGTCGATCTCTTCGAATACGAATCTCCCGGAGGCCGAACGTTGCGTCAGGCCTTCGAACGAATCGCCCCCTGGACGCATCATCCCGAAACCTTCCCCTATTACAAGGACGATCCCCAAAAACTGACCGGAACCACATATGTTAGTTATTTCGAAATACTCAACACACACTGGCCTAATCCCGATGCAACCGCCATGCTCGAATCATTGCGGCCATTAACAGCCCGTCATAGCGCTCCCGCTTTGACCCTCACGCATGGAGAGTTGATAAATAATAAAAACCTAAACAAAACAAAAAACCGATAAGGAGTACACAATGCCAACCAACAATCCTATCCGCATGGGATTTCAAATCATCCTGTTCCTCGCCATCCTTTTCCCGGCCTCCGCCGCCGAACGCAATTTCCATTTTGATGGAATCATCTCCCGCGAAGTGCTCTGTAACTATCTCGCGCGCGCCACCACGTTTAGCGATCTTTTAAGCTCGGAAGAAAACGTGAAATCGCTGGGTGGAAATGTGGACGATAACATCCGTATGATGAAAGATATGGGAGTGAAGTTCGCGGGACGCGCTATCTTCATGTGGGGAGGAGAATCCCGTCTTGAATCATTGCTGGAAAGCGGCAAGGCCGTCGCCAAGAAAATCCACACCATCGATCCCGACGTCATCCTGCAATGCGCGATATTCGAAATTATCACCACCCAGGTCAATCAGATCCCCATCC
>CAZFOX010000673.1:0-3378 GCA_964520565.1 uncultured bacterium
GGAAGGGGATTACTTACCGTTTGGAAAAAGGCCCAGCCTGGATGTCTCTGAATGCCCGAACCGGCGAATTGATTGGTACGTCAATGGAGGAAGGCGTATTCGAAGTGAGTCTTTCGGCGACCACCGAAAAGGGGATTGTGGTGACACAGGAATTTGGCGTGCAAATTACGAATCCAACACCCCGTTTGATGATGACCTTTAACGAAGAGTCTGGAACTGTGAACGACCTTAGTATATGCGGAAATAACGGAGAACTACGAGGAGGCGCGGCGCGTGTGGAAGGACGTCTGGGCAAAGCCGTTTATCTGGATGGCCGAAGCCAATACGTCGAGATTCCGAATAGCGATTCGTTGAACTTATCCGGGTCGATCACCGTTGAAGCGTGGATCAAACCCGATTCTATCTCCAATGGGAATCCCGTCATTGTAACCAAGGGCAATGAAGATATTTTTAACTACACGTTGATGCTCGGTTACGGCCCGTGGAACTGGGACAGTATGGAACCCTGTTTTATGCCTCACCCGTTCGATATCGAAAACCGCGTCTATTATGGGCGTAAAGAAGTCGAGGCGTTACTGCGTCCACAGCGTTGGGTACACATCGCGGGAACTTACGATTCGGCGAGTGAACTGGTATGTGTTTACGCTAATAACCGGCGTATCGTGGAGAGTTCAAATCGCGCGTTGATGCCCCAAAACACAAGCAGTTTACTGATTGGTTTGGGCAACACCCGTGGTTTCAAGGGCGTAGTGGATGATGTGAAGATACTTCCTTTTGCCAAACAGGCTTTTGCCGCTGGCCTATGTATTTCACAGGTGGATGTATCGAATCGATCGTCTGCACAAGATCGCATTGCGCTTTCTCTCTCTCCTTACAGGAATGAACCCGTCTCTACACGCGATTTTTGCCTTTATTTAACCAGTTCCGATTGGTGGATACCATTCCCTTCGGTTCGTCTCGAACCGGGAAAATCGGTTATATGGTGGATGGATGACCTGGGTGTGAAAAATCCGTTTCTATCTCAGGATACGATTGCTCTTTATCCCATTGAAAGTATGGGGGAAGCGCGGCCTGAAACCGTTTTGGATCAAGTTGTCTGGGGAAGGGAGTTCTTGCAGCGTTCGAAAGATTCCGGCGTTCTGGCTGGAGTTTGGCCGTGGAATCGTTCGATTTCAATTGTAGAACACCCTGCAACTTTGGCTCTTAAAACCTTTGCTAATAACGACGAGTTCGATGCCGATTGGGAGGTTCGTCCTCAATCGCTCGGAGGGCCTTTGGTTCAACTCACCATTGGAGACGGCGAAGATCGAACGACGAACCGAACCGTTCTGTTGCACATCCAAAAACAGAGTGGAATCGATTCGTCGGCCTGGAAGATGCGAGTATCCAGGACTCCCGATTTAGGAACGGAATGGATGGATTATCGGGATTCTCTGCCGTGGACTTTGGAAGAAGGTCATAACAGGGTATATCTCCAAGTCGCCGATGGGGCAGGAAATCGCTCTCCGGTGGCCACGGCAGACATCCTGTATCAATCAATGGGAATTGAGGATTGGATTCGTCTTGATTGATACCGGATGCTCTAATCCGAATAGCGTATGTCGTAGTTTCCATCTGCGTCGAATTCAAAATAATAGGAATAAATTTTCGAGTGATCGAAAACGACCTTGTCATATAGTTTCGGTTCGGGATCGTAATCCTGGATGACGTAATATCGCAGTGTGCTCTTAAACGGCCATGCCAAGCCTTCTACCATACCCGGTATGGAGCCGACGCCGATTTCAATATCGACCGTCGTTTCTCGTTTATACGCGCCTTCCAGCGTGTAACACTTATGATGCCGGTCGGTTCCCTTGCTTTGTTTGAACTCGTTCAATTTGAATGCTTCGACAAGATATCGATAATTATCCGGACGGATTTTTGTGCCTTTTTTATCCAAAAACGATTGCGTGATTTTTACCCGTTGTAATAAGTATTCATGTTTGGCTCCCAACGCTTCCGCGATGTTATAATACAGCAAGAAGAAATATTTACCATTGTAATAGGCGATGAAATCCCGGTCTAAAACGGTGTTGATATCGAATCCCGCTTTTGCCGCCATATCTTTATTCTTCATATAATCGGGATTCTTGGTGACGTCGTAAGTTTCGTATTTATTTTTGGGGGGATAACTGGATAAAAATCCCTGTTTGATTGTGAGCGTGACCAGATTGATTTGTACCGGACTGGCCATTGAATTGGCGTTTGCGCGGGAATCGCGATAATTGACGGATTCCAGAATTTTTCCTTCGATCAGATGGGCGGGGAGTTGAATGACCGCTCCGATTTTGGCCCGCAAAGCGAAATAATCCATGTCACCCGACGCTCGTTCTATGTCGTAGCGATTGATGGCCGAGGGCGTTCTGAGTGTCCAATGATCCTGAAATATATAGAGCCGGTATTCCATGCCGGATTTCGATTTGTCTGTTTCGAAATCGACAATGAATCCATTTTGTCCCGGACTATTTTTTGTGGGAGCGTATTTTCCCAGAGTGCGAATGGGGAGAGAGGGAATCGTAATGGTGTAGGTTGTGTCTGCCAAAACGACGCTGCCCGTATAACTCCCGCTGATTTTTATCTCTGCCTTGTCTGCCGCGAATCCCGAGACCGTCATGAAGAAGCACAATATAAAACCAGCACTCAGCCGCATAAAGCAGATTTCCCCCTCATTGCGATGATCTTCCTACAAACTAACATTATTTTGGTAGCCTGTGAAGAGTGCGAATATCATGCGAACCGATCAACGTTTTTGACATCGGAGGAGAGAATTTACGGAAAGTTACCTCCGTATCGTATAGAAAAGTTCCTCCTCTTGCGGTGGAACTCAAGGAAGAACTTTTTAGATTCAACGATATTACTGAGATAAAGAAGTACCGATGATGCGATAGGCTTTTGGATTCCGGTCTTGAAGAACGCTCTCGCGGAACTTTTCGCCGGTTACTCCGGTCGAAAAACTGGGTGCGATGCGCCTTTGGTTCAGATCGATTTCGGTGACGATCAAACCCGGCTCGTATCCGATGTTGGAAAGAGTATGCCCGTAAGGATTGATGATGCCGCTTTGCCCGATCGGATCGCGGGGCCGCCAGCCTTCGCCGGGTTTGATTCCCCGGCTGACCACGGCCAAGAAGGCGTCGTTGTCGATGGCTCGGCATCGGATGACGATCCAGTCCAGTTCCTGTCCCCAGCCCGACCACCACGTCGGCCAGAAAACCAGTTCCGCGCCCTTGAGCATTTCCACGCGGCTGCTTTCGGGGAAACTGAGGTCGTGGCAGATTTGTACGGCCACTGTTCCGAAATCGAGTTGAAATACAGGGAAATTATCGCCGGGAACCACGCCTT
>CAZFOX010000674.1:0-3375 GCA_964520565.1 uncultured bacterium
GAATATTCTCTGAGTGTGCCAATTCGCTAATTCGACAGGGAAAGGAATAACGTTGTGGATATCAACGGGAAACGTTTATTGGTGATCGGCGGCGCCGGTTTAATAGGCAGTCATATCGTGGACGAATTGATCAAAACCGATGTGAAAGAGATATTGGTTTACGATAATTTCTCCCGGGGAAGCCTGGATAATCTGAAGGAAGGACTGAAGGATCCACGTGTCCATATTTTCCCGCATGGGGGGGATATTCTTCAACGCGACATTCTGTCGAAGGCCATGGAGGGTATCGATGGGATTTTTCATCTGGCGGCCGTTTGGCTTTTACAGTGCCACGAGTACCCGGAAACGGCGTTCGATGTGAATGTGCGGGGAACGTTTCATGTCATTATGGAAGCGATTCGGAATCGTGTTCCGCGAGTGGTGTATTCTTCTTCCGCATCGGTTTATGGGGATGCGGTGGAAATTCCCATGACCGAGGATCACCCCTACAATAACTTTACTTTTTATGGAGCCACAAAAATTGCGGGGGAACATTTTTACAAGAGCCTGGGACATCGGTACGGCCTGAAATGGGTCGGATTGCGATACATGAATGTTTACGGTCCACGCCAGGATTACAAAGGGGCCTATATTGCCGTGATGCACAAGATACTGGACCGCATCGAACAGAATTTACCGCCCATCGTTTACGGCGATGGAAGTCAGCAATACGATTTCGTCCATGTAAGCGATGTGGCGCGCGCTAATGTATTAGCCATGCAATCCGAGGTCAGTGGACAATGTTATAACGTGGGGCGGGGAATTGGCACCTCCATCAAGGAATTGAGCGAGTTGCTGCTTCGGTTGACTGGCAGCCGGCATTCCATTCAATACGAACCCGCCGGATTGACGTTTGTGACGAATCGAATCGGTTCCGCGGAGCGAGCCGAAAAAGACCTGGGTTACCAATGGACGATCGATCTGGAGGAAGGAATGCGCAGTTTGATCGAGTGGCGCGTTCGGGATCGAGAGGCTTTATTGGAAAAGCAACGGCGTAGTGGAATTATCGAGTATCATTCGCAGTGATTTGTCAATCGCATTGCGCTTTTAGGATATGGAAACCGGGAATTTTTCCAGAAAAATCTTGCACCACCAATCAAAACACAAAAGCGACCAGATCAGTAACCGGTGATTTTTCGTTCCATTCGCGTGTTCGGTGACGATCGTGCGCACGAAATCGGGTTGAATGTAATCGCGCGATGCGGCTTTGGGATTCAGCAACGTGTTTTTGACATAGGGCAGATTCTGGCCACGGAACCAGGATTCTTCTGGACTGCTGAAGCCTTGTTTCTTTCGGGAGAGAACCTGTGGGGGGATGAAGCGGTTCATGGCGCTCCGCAACACGTGCTTTCCGTCATCGTATTGGATATAGTATTTTTGTAATTTACGCAATTCGTTTTCATCCATCCTCTTCATGTTTTCCAGATCACGCAATTTGTAGCGGATGGGAATCCGCTGTGCGAAATCCACCAAATCGTTATCGATAAAGGGAAACCGTTCTTCCAAGCCATTGGCCATCGCAAGCCGGTCGCCGACGATGAACAAACCATGCAGAAATGTCTTGCATTCAAAGTAAAGCGAGTTGGCCACGTGGTCTTCCGGCGTATCGTACTTTAAATTCGGATTGAAGGTAAAAACGCGGCGGAGAATCTGGAATGTCTCTTGTTCGAGAATATTGTTCCAGACCTGTGG
Organism: uncultured bacterium; assembly: GCA_964520565.1. Lineage (GTDB taxonomy): Bacteria > Hinthialibacterota > Hinthialibacteria > Hinthialibacterales > Hinthialibacteraceae > CAZFOX01. The sequence continues at coordinate 1,732 of CAZFOX010000674.1, forward strand.
AGTGAAGAGAGTGGATTTTTGAGAATCGGGAACCAGCCGTTGCCAGAATGAATAATATTCCCGGTAAAAATCTTCATTGTCGAGGCAACGAAAAACCCGGTAATACCGCCATGGATAACCAGCGTATAACTCATCGCCACCGCCGCCGGAAAGGCATACTTTTACAAATTTTGATGCAAGACGAGAGATGTAGTAATTTGGGTAGCTCATTCCCACTCGCAGGTCTTCCAGGTGGTAGATCACTTTGGGTAGCGAGCGGGTGATATCGGTTGAATTGATAACCATTTCGTAATGTTCGGTGCCGAATGCATTGGCCGTTAATTCGGCTTCCGTGCGTTCGTCATAATGCGATTCGATGCCTCCGACACCGTGCATGTGGAAGCCGCAGGTATAGGTGGATAGAAAGGGCAAGTGACGGGAAGCGAGAGCGACGAGAGAACTGGAATCCATCCCTCCAGAGAGGTAACTACCGACGGGAACATCGGAAACCAGTTGTCTTTCTACCGCTTTTTCGAGCAAACGAGCAGTTTCTTCTTCCGCATCCTGAAATGTCAGGGACTCATCGCGGTTGGTAAAATCGTAATCCCAATAACAATACCCATGCAGATTCCGGTCATTTTCACCAATCCAGCGGATCACTGCGGCAGGGAAGAGGTTAACACCTTGAAAGAGTGTCGGGTATCGAAAGAGATTTTGAAAGGTAAAATACTCATTCAACGCATCCAGGTTTACGGCGGCGCTGACTTTGGGATGCATGAGAATCGATTTGATTTCCGAGGCGAATAAGAAAGTCGTTCCATCAAACCACCAATAGAGTGGTTTCATACCGAACCGGTCCCGGGCCAGATACAATCGGCGCTGATCCTTATCCCATAGTGCGAAGGCAAACATGCCGTTCAGCTTCCTGGCAAAGCCGATCCCTTCTTCTTCGAAACTATGAATCAGGACTTCGGTATCGGTACGAGAGTGAAATTCATGGCCTTTTTTTTCCAGTTCCAGGCGCAACTCGCGGAAATTATAGATTTCGCCATTGAAAACGACTGCGATCCGCCCATCCTTGCTCAGCATGGGTTGATGGCCGCTTTCGGTGAGATCGAGAATAGCCAAGCGGCGGTGTCCCAGAGCCAGATTATGGTCTCGGTATGTTCCTTTTCCATCCGGACCTCGATGGGCAATGACTTTCGTCATGTTGCCAATCGTGTTCTCGGATACTTCATCCCCGTTGATATTGAATATTCCTGCAATTCCACACATAGGTTTGCATTTCCTTCATTTTCCACAACTGGGAGAAAATCGGGATGGTTCTTAGGAAATTACTCCAGAGTGATTTTTATAATTCTGTCCGTATTCGTTTTTCGAAAAAGCCAGAAAAGATTGGCTGTTTCGAAGATGGAACGTGTAAATCAATGGCCCTCTTTTAAGAACCGCGCTAGTATATGCGTAGTATTTGAATGGATATACCTTACTATTCTTGGTGGGGGGTGTCAATTAAAAATGAAAAGTTGTCCCATAATAAAAAAACCCTTCCCGTCACCGCCGGGAGGGGGTTGATTGAAGCCTTTTGTTGAATTACATAAGTGGCGTTACTTCGAATCCTCTTTTATTCACTACTGCGTCTCCCAACTGGATTGTAACTACAATCCG
>CAZFOX010000675.1:0-3369 GCA_964520565.1 uncultured bacterium
GGTATTGCGGAACATTCCGATCAGTCCGCTGCCCATCCCCATCATACCGCCCATGCCCATCATTCCCATACCACCCATGCCCATCATCCCCATGCCGCCCATGCCGCCCATGCCCATCATTCCCATGCCCATACCATAACCGCCGGCCCAGGCGTATTTTACCAGAATGTTGTTTTCGCCCATTAAATCGGCTTGGAGAGTATCGCGTTGGCTTTTGAAAGAATCCTCCAATTCCTTATCTGAAACGTTGTATCCATGTCCCTTGTAGATAATTTTATTGATGCTGACAATCTGGTCTTCAATCGCTTGTTGTGCCAGATCGTAACAAAGGTTTTGGAATTCCACGATTCGGTGCAGGTCGGGCGAATCGTTTTTCATGATATTGGGATCCAGTTGAAACATCCCGACCAGTTCGGGGAAACTTTTGTTTGTATTCTTGCGAATGTAATCCAGGCAATACAATTCGCGGATCGTTCGGGTTGTGCGGTCGGCCGCCAGAAATTTCTCGTTGATGCCCAGAGCGTGCCGCAACAGGTCGTAAGTATTTTCATACACTTCGCGGATGGCGGGATTGATGGTTCCGACGCTTTTCAGTTGTTGATATTGCTCCAATTCCATCAAAAGTTTGGGAAGAATCTCCGTATCCGGTAATTCGTCGGTAAAATGATCGATCAGAAGGGTTGAATCGTTCTTTTGGACTTCTTCATTGGGTGGGGGAGAGACTGTCGAGCGGTCTTGGATCCGTAAATCGTCGAATAAACAGTCGGCAGTAAATCCACCGGTTTCATCGGTTCCCAGGTATATTCCGGTAATGACGGAAGGCAGGGAAATGCCGGAGGTCAGTGCGGAACCGGCGGTCGATCCAATGCTGCCCATTCCGAAACCGCCCATCCCGAAACCGCCCATCCCCATGCCGCCCATCCCCATGCCACCCATGCCCATCATCCCCATCATCCCCATGCCCATCATGCCCATCCCCATGCCATAGCCGCCACCCCCTCCGGCAAAAAGCATATCGTCTTCCACATCGCGTGCGTCGCGGATGGATTGTCCTCCGCCGTAGGGCACGCCGCGGTTCTGGCCATTAATATAGAGTGCCTGTCGTTTGGGTTCCCAAATGGCTGTAATGTGATACCACTGACCGGGTTTCCAATCGGAAATATAAGCCGTAACAATGCTGGGTGGTTTCACATAATCGCGGAGTTCGAAACTGATGGTCGGACCTTCGCCTTTATAGATGGCGATCATGCTATCCCGTTGGAATGGCCCTTGCCCCATAGGGAGCATTTGCTGGATGCTCATTCGCTCGAACATGGGATTGGTGTTGTCCTGGCTGGCCTGATCCTGTTCCATGCGGGCTTGAATCTGATCGCGGGTGAACTTACGGCTATCGATGGCCATGAACAGGCATTTGTGATGGACTTCGGTATCGTCCGGTTTCCATTCCGGTTTCACGAAGAATTCAACAGCGCCCTGGCGGGGATTGATGATCGGCTGCGATTTCGTATTGGCGTATGCCATTGCACGTCCGCCTTTAGCGAGAAACCCCGTTCCAAAACGGCCTTCCGAAATACCGCCGTCAACGTCCCAGGATCGGCTGATCGTCAGTTTGGTGTTAGTGCTGTTGGTTTCTAATTGCCGAATGCGGTCGATTTGGTTTATGATTTCATCCCGGTAATTGACGGAGGGATCGTAGCGTTCGATCACTTTCAATTTCTTGTCGAGTTCATCGAACCCATTTCGAGCGCTGGCAATCTTTTCCCGGATGATCTGAATGACTTTATCCACTTCGGTATCCAGGCGTTCTCCCTCGGCGATTCCCCCTTCTTTTTCACTGCTCACCTGGGAAACGATGGACTGATATTGCGAGCTGAGTTGGGCGAGTTGTTTGTTGTAATCTTCCCATTGAGTTTTCTTGGGCGCAAAGAGATACATATGAAGCGCTCCCGCGATTACAACTGCTATTCCAAGTGCAATGATTGCTTTGATTTTGCTGCCCATTATCTTTACTCCCCGCGTTTTGTATCAAACGCTGATTGATGGTTTTCTTTCTTTTGTTTATTCTTCTGCCTATTCTTCGAAATGGGGGATTTCATATTCAAAATCCCGCGCGCTAATTCTGCGAAAAACATTATTTCCACAATTTCCACATCCGGCCTTTTTTAATTCATGGATCGTCAGGTACTTACAATCAGGACCGACCGGATACTGGATGTTGCAACCACTACAAGAATAGATTGCTCCTGGAGTACGAATATCCCCAGTATATAGAGGAGTATAACGCAAGCGAATCGATTTTTCAGGTGGTATGCCAATCTTTTCGGCAATAATAAGATTTGTCCGGCTGGCATGTAGGCATGCACCATGATAATGATTGAATCCGATAAGAATATCCCGGAAAACAAAACTCATATTCAAGAGATTGGTTTGGATCGCGCCTAACGTCGAACCATCCGAAAACGGCATGGAAAGGAATAATGTTCCATGGTTTTCCAATGCTTCCTGGCACCGGTATGCAAAGGCTGTGATGCCGTTTTCTGTATAAGCGGGATCGGTTAAGGCCACTGAGAACTTATCATGCAAATCGATTGGTAGTTCATCCCTGACATCGTATTGCCGGACTTGAATCCGTTCTTGAGAAAGTTCTCGTATTAAATCCAGATAACGGGCATCGATATCGGCAACCATCATGGTTCCGCTTTTCTCGTGATTCGACAGGAAGCGTTTCCGAAGCAGAAGGCAGGCCAGAGAGATAAAATCGTCATCTCCCATAAAGAATAATGGCCGGGAAAGCAATCCTTTCTCAAGTAAAAGGAGGGCTTTACGTATACCCGTTTCCGGAGTGGCATGACTTTGATCCAGGGTAACATCTGCGTTTGGGCGCTTTTCACATAAAACCTGAAATTCTTCCAGAACGGGCATTATTTCAGGCGGGATGAATCGTCCCGTTCCGTTACAAGCCGTGCAGGTTGAGTCGATACGTTCCTGTTTTCCGAAAAGTGTTTCTAACTGAAATATTCCCGATTCATGGAGAGATAGTTTCGGACCGGGATTTAGAATATTACGCTTTTCGAGTTCCTTTCGCAGAGCGGCCAGGACGGGAACCGGGATTTGCACAGAGGCAGACCAATCGCGGGTGGATCGGATTTTTTTTCCATACAAAGCCCAAAGGCAACGGATAATCCCTTCCACGCCCTCTCGTAATTGTATGGATTCGGCTAACTCGGCAAGCCATTTATTACGGGATTGATGCGAAGCGAGATCGGGGAGAGTCATGAGCAGGGATTCATTTCTCGAAAATGGATGAGAGATAAAATTGTATCATTAACGGGAGTAGGTATTTGGGATTCTATTCCTAAATGACTGATT
>CAZFOX010000676.1:0-3369 GCA_964520565.1 uncultured bacterium
ATGACATTCAGGTGATACGAATCGAATGTCAGAGCCAGATCGAAGCAGGATTCTTCCTCGCCGGTGAAGGCGTTTTCGGGGTGATCGTAATACCAGACGACGCGAGAAACGCTCGCCTTTCCCATATCGCGCAATTCGTCGGGAGAGAAAAAGGTTCCATAAAATCCCAACGCCACGCGGGGGACGCCTCCCAACGTTTCGCGCCAGGTATTCAAACCATCCAGGAAACGCGCCAGCATATGGGGCCGGTCTTTCCAGACCGGCGTCAGGCCGTATTGTCTCACCCCCCGCATCACGGCGGGCATCACCTCGGGGATGGCATACGAGATAATGGCCAATTCATTCGCATGGCGGGAAAAGGATTCGATAGTTCGGTTTGAATCTGATAATTCGACGGACAGATTTTGAAACGTGGTTTTTTCATCGTCGGGGAGAACTGATCCGGGAATCATCGCTACACCCACGCGGAACAGGGAGGGATAATCGGACGATAGTTTCTTCAAACTCCTTTCCAGATCATCATCCACCAGCCAATAAAACCGCTTGTTCCCAATAAGGCCGCGGCAATCCCAACGGCAGAGCCATTCCCAGATCAGTTCAAGACGCGATTCACAGAGAATGATTCGGGGGGGGGCTGGACGGCGTTCGAGAATGCGGGCGGCGTATCCCAATCCAGCCCGCCAAACGACCATTAAACTTGCTTCTTTTTTCTCCCAACCGCTAATCCAGTCTTCGGCTTGCTGCTGGGGATCCTCGGGGCCGTGTATCCACTTGCCTGAGCGAGAGCGGCAGAGGATAGTACCAGAAGAAGACGGGAACTCGAATTCCGGAAGACGATTTTCCGAACGGCGCGTCTGAAGAAAAAGATTCAAACGCTCTGCCAGACCGGGGTAAAAGTTCCCCAATCCCTGCAAATTCAATTCTACGATCCGGTTATCCATCTCTTTTTTTCATTCACCCCCGGCTCAATTCCGATATACACCAGCTGGCGACTCCGGTATACTCTGAGAGATTTTGCCTCGATCCATCAAAACAGGACGATTTCGGTTCAAGAAACCATGAACGCACCCGATCCCGGCCAATCGCAGGAAATCCGATCCGGAAATCCAGCGTTATCTCAAAACGCCGGTTTTATCCAGGAACATTGGCCAGCAGTCTATCGGCAATTGTGCCCTTATCTGAAGCCGAACGCAATCAGAATCACACAGGAAGAAAAGGGTCGAACCGTCATTCATTATTACGAGAACGAAGTCCGTCAACGATCCATCTCTTTGACCGATCCCGCCATTCAATCGCAAAGCGCGCGGCGAATCGATTTTATCCGATCGCAGCTAATTCGCGATGGAGAAGGTTTTATCCTCCATGCGTTTCTTCATCTCCGCGAGTTGATTGAGCTGGTGGGCATTACGCAGAAATCGTTGCACGGCCTGATTGTTGCCGAGCCAGACCCCCTGCGGCTGACCGGAATGCTGATGCAACAGGATATCACGGGTATCCTGCAACTTCCCTGGACGGCGCTTTTTACCGGCGGGATGACGAAAGAGGAAATCCGGGAGATTCTCGAACAGCGGGGATTGGGGTATTTTGAATCCTGGAGAACGATTAACTCACCAAGCGGGAACAAAACCCGTTCGCTTCTCCTGGAATCCATTCAAGAAACCCTGCGCGGTATTCAAGACGATTATCTTCGCATCGAACGATCCATGCGGACGCTGTATCCCAGCCGCCCGTGTGGATCGCCCCGGCGCGTACTTATTGTGGATAGTTGGCGCAAATGTCCGGGATCGCTGCATCTGCAGGCCATTGACGCTGCCTTGAAGAAGCGAGGAATCGAGACCCGGCGACTGACGATCGACCGGATCGACGAAGCGCCGCATAGTTTTTATACGCTGACCGGCTGTTACCGGTATTGGTTGTTACCCGTTATACACGAATTCCGACCTGATTGGATTCTTTCGAACCAGCACCACAGCCACCAATTTCTGGGAGAAAAACTATACGCCGAGATTGCACTCCCCTGGATCGTCATTCAGAGTTCGCTGTATCCCGGCAAACCACCTTTCGGCCCCCAAACCGTCTTATTCGCCGCCGACCAAACCTTGATACCTCTGATGCAAAAGAAGGGTGCCTTTCATACATTTTTTCTTCCCCTGGCGGCCAATTACTACCTTCCCGATCCCCCTGCGGAAACTGAACTGAAATACCCGGTCACGGTGGTGGGCGGTTGCACGTTTCCCTCGCCGGATAAGTTTCAACGATTTCGCGAGGTATTGCGTCCCTATGGCGAGATATACGACCGGCTGCACGCGCTGGCGGAGCAGCGTATCCGGGAACGAACTTTTTTCACTAAATGGGATATGGAAGAAGATTCTATTCTGGAACCGCTGCCCGCCGCATTGCGAGATGAAGCGGCGCAGTTTCTTTTCTGGTGGGTCGGCGGCGCTTGGCGACTGGAAAGCGCCCTGACGCTGCAAGACAGAGGATTGGCAGTCTTTGGGTATAATTGGCCCAATATCGCTCCGAAGCGTTTTATCGAGAAATGCTGGAAGGGAGTGTTTCAAGACCCGCGGCTCGCCCAATCCATATACCGCCAATCGCGGATATGCCTCAACAGCCTATCGCCCGGCAATTTATCTGGGCCGAACATGAGTTATTTCAATATACCCGCGTCGGGATGCATGCTGCTTACCAATGAAGGGCCGCAATTCCCTGATTATTACGACCGGTCCCGTGAAATTGCAGTCTTTTCCGATCCGGAAAGCCTCGTAAATGCCGCCGATGTTTTATTGGGGAATCCCCGTGATACCCGGGAAAAGGCCCGACAGAGCAACCTGCGAACCGTGCGGGAACATCTGTTCGAACATCGGGTGGATGAAATTTTAAGACGGATCCAGATACTATTCGGGTAGAGGCGCTTGAATCGAGCACCTTTCACGGAAACCAATGCCCACCGATGGTTAATTGGAATGCCGTGCGCGGGCTTCTTCGGCGATCCAATCCAGAAACGCCTCCACCCCTTCGCCGGTTTCCGCCGAGGCGCGGAACAGTTTGAGATCGGGATTCACCGCCAATGCGTCGCGTTCCATCCGTTCCACGTTGCACCGCAGATGCGGCAGGAGATCGATTTTGGTAACGACCATGGCGCGGGAATTGCGCAGGGCAACGGGATACTTGGCGGGCTTATCGTCTCCCTCCGTTACAGAAATGACGGAAACCTTAAAATCTTCGCCGATGGCGAAACCGGCGGGACAGACCAGGTTGCCGACGTTTTCGATGAACAGATATTTCACGCGGCCCAGGGGAAATTCGTCAAGGGCTTTCTGAATCATTTTGGCGTCGAGGTGACAGGCCCCCACCGTGTTGATCTCG
>CAZFOX010000677.1:0-3362 GCA_964520565.1 uncultured bacterium
CTCCTGCTGCCGCTTGTGCCACTGGTTGAGCCGCAGGAACGAATCGATCGTTTCACAACCGCTGGGCAACGGATCTTCCACAATCATATAAGGCAAATCTCGTTTCGCATTGATAAGAAGGGTGACCAATATCTCCTCACCAACCTGTAAATCATCGTCCGGTGAAAGGCTTTCGGTCAGGATTTTCGGACGTCCCCGGTAATCGCGGGTATGGATGGCGCGTTCCAACAGGCGGGTGAGTTGAAAATCGGCATGAACCATGGATTGTTGAGTTTCTCCGCGATGGAACAAAGAAGAATTGAGCGACCAATTCCCTTGCGCACGATTTGCCATTATCTGAACGTCGTTGTTTCCCGGTTGCAAGGGAAGATCGATCGTGCAGGGTTGAGTCATGCGACCGGGGGGAAGGGTCTCCTGTTGGATGGTTTTTTGATTGACCTGGATTTCGTATTGCCATTCCGAATCGTTCGTATTTCGAGATTCATTCTGAATCGCCGAACAAAGTGCCTCGACGACGGCGGCGGTCTCTCTTGTGGATCGCCATCGATTTCCCCATCGCTGATCAATCAACCATTGAACGATCTTGTCTGCGGGAGGATTCATGCCGCGAAGGGCGATCAAGGCTTTGAGTCCCCAGGCGGTGGTTTCGGTGGATAGACCGTTCCAACTCCACATCGAATCGGGCGTGGTTTCCCAGGCGGCCTGCCTGTCGGAAAGATTCTGCAACCTGGATAGCAGCAGGTCGAGTATCTCATTCGCCTCTTTCTCTTTCTGGCGATTGTGAAAGGCCAGAGCGGCGGCGGCCAATCCAAAATCGTGTAACTCATTCCGGTTCGTATAGAACTCGTCCAACATGGGTAATTCATTGTCCGGGAATTCGCTCAAAACGAAGGATGCGAAAGCCTGGATATCCCAAATTCTGTATTGGGAAATATTCGATCGAAGGGAATTGATCCCCCATTGCAGGCGATCTTCGTTGATGGAATATCCCCGTTGGCGGATCTGATGTAAACCGTGTACGACCAGGGCCGTTAAGGCCAAATCTTCGGGGCTGTCGGAAAACCATCCCCAACCGCCTTCGTACTTCTGCATGGAATAGAGTCGCTGGCAACTTCTTTCAATATTCTCTGCCAGACTATCCATTTTCGCTTTCTCATCTTCCGATAAGGCTCCTAATTCGCTCAGAGCATGGAGTAAAAGAACGTTTGGCAGGAATCCATTCAGGGTTTGTTCGACACAACCATAGGGAAAATCGGTCAGATAAGGTATCGCTCCCAGTGCAACAGCTGCCAGTGATGGAGTTAGAGTCAGGGTAAAACGGGAATGAGAGAGAAGAGTACTGTCTTCCAGTGGAAAAGAGAAATTCGTTTTCTCTTCGATTTTGCCCGTGAGGAACTTGTTTTCCAGAAATCCGATGGGCAGAACGGGCGCTTGGAGTTGCAGGCCGTCCCGATCGGTTTCGCTTTGCGCTTCGAATGTAAAGAGCGCGGTGGGGGAGGCCGCTGTCACAGACACATCCCAGATTTCGCGTGCAACCGCACCGGCGGCGGCCTGGGTGATTTTTTCGGTCGCGTCTTTCAATTCCACTCCGCCCTGAACGCTCAGCCGGGTTTGAATATCCGGCAGGTTCGTCTCCGATAGATTGTTGACCTGGGTGGGGATCAATACCCGATCGCTCTCCACAAAGAAACGCGGCAGAGACACGCGGGCCACTATATCTTTTGTGACGATTGTTTTGCCCCGTTTCCAACCCACATCCGTGTTTTGTGTATGCCCTCTCGCTGTCAACCGCCAGGTGGTCAGGTTATCCGGATACGCGAATTCGACCGATCTCGTTCCATTCTCATCGGTATACACATTGGCCGTCCAGAGAGCGGTATCCCGAAAATCTTTACGAAGATCGGGAAATACACCCTTATTCGCGCCTCCGAAATATTTCAACGGATAGGAAAACGTGGTTACCACCCAATTACTCTGCCGGTCGTAAAAGATGGAATGGATATTGGGCGTATGATCGGATCGAATGGCGAAAATGGCTTCATCGACCACCGCCAGGCTCACTTCCGCCGCCACAGGCGAACCGTCGGGCAAGGTGGTTTTTATCGTAACGGTTCCCGTATCGCCCGGTCTGTATTTAGGGCGGTCGGGGATTACTTCAATATTCAGATCGCCTCGCCGTTCCGGAACGTTCAGGTTATACGTCCGGGTTGAGAGGTTGGTTTCGCGGGGCATGAACAAACTAACGTATACATTGGGTGCGTATTCGGGCAGGATGGGTATCGTGATGGCCGTCGTTCTGGCCGCCGGCCAGATGACCCGGTATAAAAGGATATCGCGGGCTTCGATGGTTAAAATGACTGGATTCTCCGGATAGGTGGTATTGATTAACAAGGTTGCTTCCTCGCCGGGGTGATAGGAATCCTTATCGAGTATCCCTTCCAATGTGGGATATTGCAGATCGAATGAACCCGCACGAAACGCCATTCTCCATAGCTGCGTGGAGGCGGTAATTCGATTGCCTGTTTCATCCTGAGAGGAAACCATAACCTCTATGCGTCCGCTGATATCCGTGTCGGGCAGCCAATCCACAATGACGCATCCCTTTTCATCGGTTTGGCTCGTTCGGCTGGCCTGCGGATGGGACGGACGTTCGTATCGGCGCCGTACGGGATTCCAAACCTCTTGAATAAATTCAACCAAAACGGGAACGGACACCGGTTTCTCATCATGCGTTAGTGTTTCTACCGTGACTTGCAGGGGAGTTTCCCGGTCGAAAACATGTCGAACCGGTTGAGCATTTATATAAAAAGCTCCCACACCTACGGGGACAACGGCGCTGCTCGATACCTGGCGGCCCGAGGCTTCCGTGATATCGGCTTCAAGGGTTATCTGACGGTCGCGGGAGGATCGGTCGGGTGTGAATTCAATTTGAGTCATTCCTTCCGCGTCGGTTCGGGTTTCTCCGCTGGAAAGAAATGTGGAATAGGAAGAAGGATAGTCGTGGTTTCCCCCTTCCGTGGCATACGATTCGTAAAACCGGTACCGTACTGTCGCATGGGGGACCGGGGCTCCAAAATAATATTCCGCCTTCACTGTAAAAGCCAATGGTTCCCCATTGATGTAATAGGGACGTCCTGGAGTGACTTCCACTTTGAATTCCGGTTTGCGATATTCTTCGACATAGAAGGAAATCGAATTCTGAACGCCGCTCCCCGATAGGACGGTTAAACGGTATTCCCCCAGTGGCGAATCGGCTGGAATCGTTAGGGAACCATGGATCGATCCCCATTCATTGGTGGTTTGTTCCGCAGTGAAGAATATGTCTTCTTCCGGATTTGTTACCTGAACGGTGTAATTTTCTT
>CAZFOX010000678.1:0-3353 GCA_964520565.1 uncultured bacterium
CCAATGACTCGCTGCAGGTCCTTCTTCTTGGAAGACAAAGGAAATCCAGATATCGCCAGAGGCTTCGGGCGATATCGCGCGTCCCATACCGTTGCTCGCATCGCCAGAGATCTTCGCAGAATAACCGCCGATGTTGAATTCTGGAGCGGGCTGATTTTCAACCAGCCCGGCTTGAAGAACTTTGCTATCCAGTGCGCTGGGAGAATTCGCGCCGGAAGCAGTCCAGTCGCCGGCCCAACCCAGACCTCCGTTGGCAGAAAGCGCTCCCAGTCCTGTACCTGCATCATCATTTGGATAGGAGAAGGTTTCATAGATGTTAAAGGAACGGAACTCGATACCCACATTACGCCAGTAAGCCGTTGAAAGTTTACCGTCGTCATGGGCGGTAACCGCCATACCAACGTATACGGGATCTTCCATACCGGGGACTGTGTGGCTTTCTTGAAGCACGCGTTCACCGGTTGCAGCGGAGACATAATAGAAATTAAAGGTATTACCGCGGCGTTCCAATGCGATGGTATAAGTAACGCCTTCATCGTAATAACCTTTAATGTCTGCGGCTGGAACGATCATTGAATCGCCGGTGGATGCCGCATCGGCGTCCTGTTGATCGCGCCACTGCGCCATGTAGTCCATGTTTCTACGAAAAACGGCGTAGGCATAGGGGGAACCGGGAGTCAGGTTGTCACGGACCATGAGACCCGATTTAACCCAATCCGAAGTACTGGTTCCCGCATCAATATCCGTCCGGCCGAAAATCGTGAAATCGCCTTCCACTTGCATATAGACATAATGGAATTCGTCGGCCTTACCCCAGATATCCGCGCCGCTGGCTTGGATCACATACTCGTACTCTTTCGCGCCAAAATCTCCTCCCGTACCAACATCCTCTGCTGTGGCCGAACCGGCTGCAGCAACACTGCCGATGTCTTTACTGTCCGAGAAAGCGCCAATTTGTGCAGACGCGAGAGTCGTGGCCATGCACAGCGCCATTCCCAAGATAAGGCATGTTAAAAACAAACTTCGCATTGTAACTCTCCCTTCTTTCCATAAAAATTTTTGATTTTTCCTAAGAAATAAACTTACAAAAAGACCAACTTTCCTTTGCTTGAATCAAGAGATTAACAAGAATGAATTTTCCCCTTTCGCTAGTATGAACAATCATAAGATCGATTATTTTTTCATGAGTGAAAAATAATGTCAAGTGAGCCTCTTGTGCCTGCCAACCACGAATCGGACCACTACTAAACGATTGATTTTATTCATTTTATTCGGGATTTCCCATGTAAACCGAGAAATTTCCTCTTTTTTAATTCATCTCATTTTTTCACATAATGAAGTGGAACGTCAACCGTCCTTTCAGGCACGGCAATCGCATGAAACTGTTCGTCCCCATTGCCGGATGTGGCCGATGATGACTTCGGAACGGGGAGTCCCTTCCCGACTTCACACTGGAAACATCCATTTCACAACTTTTTGAATCCCTATACCTTTTAAGTTCAAATCCTTAGATTTCCATGCCTATTCCCGGTGGGAATTCAGGATTGGTATTGGAGTGGGATTTCTGGAAAAATGGGGAATGTGAACAAAGGAGGGGATCTTCTTGGTTCGGCTGTATTCTAAAACTCTTTAATATTTGAAAAATATAAGGATAGAATACAATCTTCCTCGCTATTCTGTCCAAGAGTTTGTAATGAAGATCGTTGGTTATTTTAACGCTTCTTACGAATCGCCATTCACCGCTTCGAACATGGCCACGATGTTTTCCGGCGGCACGTTGGCGAGAATGTTATGCACTTGTTGAAAGACATAACCGCCGCCCGGACGCCACACGTCCATCATTTCCCGTACGTGTTTTTGAATCTCCCGGGGTTTTGCGCCGGGAAGGATGTATTGCGTATCGCAGCCGCCGCCCCAGAAAGTCAGGTCTTGTCCGAATTCCGATTTCAGTTCCCGGGGATCCATGCCGTTGCAACTGATCTGAACCGGATTGATGGCGTCGAGACCCGCTTCGATCAAATCGCGCAGCAAGGGGCGCACGCCGCCGCAGCAGTGCAGTTTGACTTTCACCGGGGCGAGTTCCTTGGCCCGCTTCCAGAGGAGTTGATGGCGGGGCTTGAAGAATTCCCGGTACATCTTGGGGGATATCTGCGGCCCTTTCTGCATGCCCAGATCGTCGCCGAATACGATGATATCGATATAGTTCCCCACCGCGCCGAGGAACGATTCCAGATTCTCCAGATGCATCTCGACCACCCGGTCGAGAAACTGGTGCGCTTTTCCCGGATCGGCGGCCAGGAGCATAAGAAAGTTATCGTTCCGGAAGAGAAACTGACCCGTTTCGAGCAGGTTACCTCCAAACAGACCTAAAATAGCCCGGCCGGTACTTTGCCGGAGGGCTTTCGCTCCGTCGATCAACCGTTGGCGGCCTTCCTCGCCCGAAACCAACGGCCCCGGCGGCGAGGCGATGGCCGTCCACATGCATTGATCCAATACCTCGCGGGTTCGGGAAATATCCGCATTCTCGGCGAAGGGGTAATAGCACTGTTCGAAATAGAGCGTTCCTTCGGGCATGCGGGCGATAATCTGGCCATGGCTGGATCGGATTACCCATTCGCCCTGGAGCCGTTCCGGTTTCACCCAGGCGGGCAGCTGGCAATGGCCGCCGTCGGGCAACGTCCAATCTTCCCAATCCCCGTCGTCGAGAGCGAATCCGCGTCCCAATTCGATCGTGTCGATCCCGAAATAGTCGAGAACGTCTTCTTCCACAACGGCCAGTTGTTGAATGGGATCGTAAACACGCACCGGACGAGGCGGCAAACCCAGGTACTCGCGTAGTTTCCGGTAGGCGATAGCACTGATGCCGGAAGAACGGTGTCCGGAAAAATCGATGGGAATCCGGTCTGTCTCCTGGTGATTCAACGCGGCCAAAACTCGTTCTCGGGGCGTCATAATCTTCTCCTGTTGGCTAGGCTGGCAATCCCGGTTGGATTCCCGGCGGATCGATGAAACGCGATTCTATCATAAGGTTTAGGCCGGGAAATGTAAATCGGATGGGGCGTCTTTCACCGCCGGTCTATCAATTTGGAACGATTTTGATACATTGAGATGATTTTTGGGGAACATACGGTTCCCCAATCGCCATCCATCTTCCAAGGGGGAGGTATCCGCGCATGTCAAACGGATCGCATTCATTACCCGATTATCTACGTTCGGCCCGGCCGAATCCAACGCAGAACCGGGCGGCCTGGTATATCAATACCGCGCCTTCCTATGCAGGTATCTTTTTGTGGATCGCTTTTTACGATCAGATGGCGCAAGGAACGCTCTCTACGGGAGGCATTGCCGCCGCT
>CAZFOX010000679.1:0-3342 GCA_964520565.1 uncultured bacterium
AAATGTTCCGCAAAGTCGAAACGCCGGTGCTGGGCATCGTGGAAAACATGGCGTATTTCATCTGCCCCGACAACAACAAGCGTTACGATATTTTCGGCTCCGGCGCTGGCGAAAAACTGGCACGGGAGTACGATATTCCCATGTTGGGACAAATCCCTATCGATCCGCGCATCGTCGATGGCGGCGACACGGGCAATCCCATCGTGATCGCCGATCCGGAGCACCCGGTCTCGATAGAATTCCGGAAAGTGGCGGGAGCCGTAGCCCAACAGGTCAGCATCGCTAATAAATTGCATCAACCGCTCCCGATTTTGCAATGAAGATCATTATCTGGAGATAGAAGCATGCCGGTCGAATTGACTCGTAGAACGCACTTTGCCGCGGCGCACCGCCTGCATAGTCCCTATTTGTCCGCCGAGGAAAATTGCCGGGTATACGGCGCGTGCAACAATCCCCACGGCCACGGGCATAATTACTATCTCGAAGTTACCATCGAAGGAGAACCCGATCCCAAAACGGGCATGATCATCAATCTCACGGAGCTGGACTCCCTGATCGACCGTGAATTGATCGATCGGGTCGATCACCATCATTTCAATTACGACGTTCCCTTCACCCAGGATGTGATCCCTACCGTGGAAAACCTGGTTGTCGTTTTTTGGAATATCCTGGCATCGCGCCTTCCCGGCGTCAAACTGAAACGAATCCGGTTGTGGGAATCGGAAAACAACTCCGCCGCTTACAGCGGTCCCACTTCAACCCCCGGCAGCGAGTGAACCAATGAATGAAACCGGCTTGGATATCCCTCTTTCCATCCGCGAAGAAATCGCCGCCTCCGGCATCGATCCTTTGCAGCGTCTGACCCGCGAGTTATTAATCAATATCGGCGAAGATCCAGACCGCGAAGGCCTTCTCAAAACCCCCGAACGCGTCGCCCGCGCCTGGCGTTTTCTAACCCGCGGCTACGATCAGGATATCCAACGCATCATCAACAACGCCGTATTCGAAGAAACCTGCGACGAAATGGTCGTCGTCACCAATATCGATTTCTTCAGCCTGTGCGAACATCATATGCTCCCCTTCTTCGGCAAGGCGCATGTGGGATACATCCCCCAGGGACGGGTCATCGGCCTCTCCAAAATCCCCCGCCTGGTGGAAGTCTTCAGCCGCCGCCTGCAGCTGCAGGAACGGATGACCCAACAGATCGCCCAGATCATCGAAGATGCCATCCACCCGATGGGTGTGGCGGTGGTTACCGAAGCGCAGCACTTCTGCATGATGATGCGCGGCGTCGAAAAGGTGAACAGCAACACCGTCACCAGCGCCATGCGCGGTGTCTTCCGTAAAAACCGCGGCACTCGCGAAGAATTTATGGAATTTATCCACCGCGGCACTTCCAAATAATTCCGCCTGGCGATTTCGGGATAAATCCCCATCCCCCCAATATTCCTTACTGTATAATGGATACGGAAAAACACCGGAGGTATCGCATCGGGCGGCGAGTCCTATCACTCGATAATCCTTGCGGAAAACGAGAAGGAGACAAAGCCATGAAAGCGGGTATCTATTTCACCGGATCCAGCCCCTTGTTAATTCTTACTTCTTACGAATCCCTGGCCGACCCCAGGCTGATCGAGAAACTGCAAGCCAAAGGAATCAAGAAATTCATCGTCTACGAAGCGTCCCTCGATCTCGTCCGGCAAAAATACGGCAACCACTATAACGTCGTCATGAACGATCTTAAGCAGGAAGACGATCTGCGTGTCCTGGATTACGACGGCCACCACATTTTCGAAAATTTCTCTCTGGCCCAGCTGCGCGATCCCGTCATCTACGAAGCGTAACCACCGCCCCGTTTCCCTGTCCACACGGCCGTAAATCCCTATCCTTGCGGGGCTGTAAATCCCTGTCTTCGCACCAGGAAAGTAGAACAGGCGTCCCGCCTGTAAACCACCCCCCATCTCGCATCCCCCATACTGCGAG
The DNA here is from genome assembly GCA_964520565.1 of uncultured bacterium. GTDB lineage: Bacteria > Hinthialibacterota > Hinthialibacteria > Hinthialibacterales > Hinthialibacteraceae > CAZFOX01. The sequence continues at coordinate 1,984 of CAZFOX010000679.1, forward strand.
CATGGCAAAGCAACCCAACTCCCTCTCCCACCGGGAGGGCCGGGGTGAGGGCTTCCTTCCACCCCCCCCCAATCCTGTCATTGCGAGCGTAGCGAAGCAATCCCTACCGCCCAACCGCCGCCGGCTCCAGATCGCTACCTGAAATTGTCCCCTCGAAAGTAGAATCCCGAACCTCTCCCCCAGAATCCGGCGCGGGCATGGAAAGCGCCGCTCCGGGAATCTCCCTCAGGATCGAAATACTGCCCCGTTCGGCCTCGAGATGAACCTGCGGAAATCCCTGCCCGATAGCTCCTTTGGCGTACGACATCTTCCCCTCGGCGGATACCTGCAAGGGATATTCGGATGTGATGCTTCCGTTTGCCGCCACCAGTTCCAGCAACATACTGGAATTATCGGGAATACGAAAAATGAGATTGCCATGTTTAACCAGGCAGTTATAACTGCGCGTTACCGGAACTTTCGGCTCCAATTTCAGCGTTCCATTGCGCACTTCCGCCTGGATGCCATCGTAAAAACTGTCGCAGAGAACGTCGCCTCCGGCATTATTAACTTGCAGATACCCCTGCGCGCGATAAACGGCCAACGCCGAATCCTTCCCGTTGAATGTCATCTTGCCACCCAGATCGGATGCCATAAATTCTCCGCCCTCATGTTCGATATCCGATTCGCCTTCAATTCGCGAAATCTCCGCATACGTGCGCCGTGTTTTCAGCGAGAGATTACGGCGAACCGAAGTCACGGTTACCCGGTTATCGGCATCCTTCCGTCCCTCCACCTCCACCGTGAGATTCCCGCGAATCGCCTCCACGCGGGCATCCCCCTCCTTATGCTGAATGAATACATCGCCCTCTATGTTGGAAACCTGGACATTTCCCTTCTCCGAAGCCAGATCGATGACCATCCCCAACGGGACGTGCGCTGTATAATCCATCCCCTCCTCCGGCACTTTTCCACGTGCAAATCCGGCCGGGCCTTCATAATCCAGCACCAGGCGATTGATCGGCCGTTCGTACGCAATCACCTCCACCATTTCAATGATAGAACGCGCCATCTCGACGGTCTCCGCGGAAGCGCGCACCGTTCCTTCGATTAGAATGTACGATTGATCCCAGCCGGTTAGGGTTATATTCCCCCCGCGATGGTGAAATTCCAAAATATGAACATTGGCTGGAATTTCGATCTGCCGTGTAAATTCTTCCTGATCGGTTATCAGGGGAGCGGTCTTCTTGGTTTGAAAGAGGGTGTTATCGCAGCCGCAGCCAATTGAAATTACAACAAAAATAAAGAAAAATCGCCGAACGGTTCGCACCATCATGATCCTCAACTCCTGAAAACCCAAGATTTCATAAAAAATCATTT
>CAZFOX010000680.1:0-3342 GCA_964520565.1 uncultured bacterium
GAACTGCTCGATATTGCGCTGACCCGCAAAATGGTGGGCAAGGGACAATCGGTTCCCCTGGCCGGGATTCCCTTCCACGCCGCGCAGAATTACATTTACCGCCTGACCCGGCAGGGCTGCCGGGTGGCGGTCTGCGAGCAGATGGAACTGCCGCAGAAGGGGCAGAAGATTGTTAAGCGCGAACTGGTGCGCACCATCTCGCCGGGAACCATCATCGATTCGGACGTGATCGACGGCAAGGAAAACAACTACCTCGCCGCGCTCTTTGACGGCGGGCTGGCGGGCTGGGGGCTGGCGTGCGTGGATGTCACCACCGGCGAATTCCGCGCCACCTGGGAGAGCGGGGCGGAGAGCTGGCGCGCCATTTTGGCCGAACTGGGGACGCTTAATCCGAGCGAAATTCTGATCGATGAGACCGTGCAGAATGGCGGGGAATTCGAGAAGCAACTGCGCGTGCAAGCCGATTGCATGATCACGCCGGTTTCTGCGGAATCGTTTTCGCCACAATTTTTCGAACGGCTGGGCATTGAAATCGCCGTTAGCGACGAGATCAAGCGCCCCAACGCCGAACGCGACCTTTATTTAAGTGCGGCGGGGGCGTTGTTGGCCTATCTGGAGGCGCACCAGAAAGAGACGCTCGCTTTTATCCGCACGATGGAACTGTACCGCCGTAGCGGTTTCATGATCGTCGATAAGAATACCGAGCGCAATCTGGAACTGTTGGCCTGCGCGGGCGAGGGCGGCAAGAAATTTTCCCTGCTGGGCGCACTCGACCTGACCGCCACGGCGATGGGCGGGCGGCTCATGAAACAATGGATCCTTCGGCCGCTGATCGATCCGGTTAAAATTCAACAACGCCAGTCGGTGGTGCGTCTGCTGGTGGATATGCCCAACCTGCGAAGCGATCTGCGGCAGACGTTGCGCGGCGTACACGACATGGAACGGTTGCTGGGGCGGATCATCTTTGGCAACGCCAACGCCCGCGATCTGGTGGGATTACGCGCCTCGCTCGATCAATTGCCCCTCTTGAATTCCTATCTGAAAGAATCGGGGGCGGCTGCCGCCGTTCTGAGCGCCCTGCAACGGGAAGAGGAACCCGGCGAGGATTCGCGTCCCCTGCTGCCCGGTGGAGGGATAATCGACCCGGTGATGGAGGCGCGAGAGCTACTCGCAGCAGCGGTGGTCGACGAACCGCCGCTCACCGTGCGCGAGGGCGGTATGATCCGCGAAGGGTATGAGGCGGAACTGGACGAGCTGCGCGCCATCCGCAAGGATGGGCGCAGTTATATTGCCCGCCTGCAGGACGAAGAACGCGAGCGTACCGGAATCCCGTCGTTGAAAGTGGCCTATAACAAAGTTTTCGGTTATTACATCGAGGTTACGAACGCGCATAAAGACCGCGTCCCCGATACGTATATCCGCAAGCAAACGCTGACCACTGGCGAGCGCTATATCACACCGGAACTGAAGGAATTCGAGGCCAAGGTGCTACATGCTGAAGACCGTATCCACGAGTTGGAGTTTCAGATTCTTCAGAAATTACTCGAATCGATCCGGGGATACGGCCCGAGGCTCAAGAACGCCGCCCAGATGCTAGCGCGGCTCGATGTCCTGCAGAGCCTGGCCGAAGCGGCCTCGCGGCATGGATACACCTGTCCGGAGATCGACGGTGAGGGCGTCATCGATATCCGGGACGGACGACATCCGGTGTTGGAACTCGCGCCGGTGGTCGACCGGTTCGTGCCCAACGATTGCCGCATCGACGGCGAGAGAGAACAGATTCTGCTGATCACCGGTCCCAATATGGCCGGAAAATCGACCTATATCCGGCAGGTGGCGCTAATCGTCCTGATGGCGCAGATGGGCTCGTTTGTGCCGGCGCGGTCGGCGCGCATCGGCGTGATCGACCGGCTGTTCAGCCGGGTCGGCGCGTCCGACGATCTGGCGCGGGGGCGTTCCACCTTCATGGTGGAGATGAGCGAGACCGCCCATATTCTCGCCAACGCCACGCCCAAGAGTCTGGTGATTCTCGATGAAATCGGGCGGGGAACCAGCACCTTCGACGGGGTTTCGCTGGCGTGGGCTATCGTAGAATATTTGCACGGCCTGCGCGGCAAGGGGGTCAAGACGCTGTTTGCCACTCACTATCACGAACTGGCGGCGCTGGAAGAGATGCACAAGCGGGTGGTGAATTACCACGTGCAGGTGAGCGAGGAGGGGGACAAGGTGAAATTTCTGTACCGTATCGGGCGCGGGTACACGGATCATTCTTACGGGATTCACGTCGCCGACCTGGCAGGCGTTCCCCGGCGGGTGACCGACCGTGCGCGCAAGATTCTCAAGCGCCTGGAACGCGGCGAACATCTCGGTTTTCAGGAAGTGCAGAGCGAAGGCGGCGACTATCAAATTTCGCTCTTCAGCATGCTGGACGAGCCCCTGCGCGCCAAACTCTGCGACATCGACGTCGACCGCCTGACTCCGATGGATGCGCTGCATATCCTGGCGGAACTGGTGTCGGAGGCGCGGGGATGAGGGGGATTATCGAACGATTTCGATGGATAATTGCAATCCGAGAGAATCCAGGATGCGTTCCAGTGTGTTAAATCGAGGATTGCCGTTTTCGGAAATGGCTTTATAAAGGCTTCTTTTGGGCATGTGAATTTTTTCGGCCAGATCGGGAATTCCACCCTGGGCTTCTACTACATCCCTCAAGGCGAGCAAGAATAACTGCCGGTCTTTTTGTTTCCGGCTGTCTTGCAATGCTAACCGGAGATATTCTTTCGCATATTCAGGGTCGCTGATTTTTTTCAATTTGTAAGCGTGAAAATCGACCGTTGGACTCATGACCGTTCCTGTTGATATTGTTTCCAGTAATATTTCGCTTGTTCGATATCTCTCTGTTGGGTATCTTTTTCGCCTCCGCAGAGAAGAAGTATTATACGATTTTCCGTTCGTCCATAATAAATTCGATACCCGCCGCCAAATGAAAATCGCAACTCGAATAATCCATTTGCGATACTTTTGCAGTCTCCAAAATTCCCATACCGTAAGCGACCCAATCTGACTTCGATCCGTTTTTGAGTAGTTCCGTCCAGGGTTTCAAGCCATTCGATAAATGGCACTTTGCCATTCGAAGTTTGGTACGCTTCGAGATCCCAGATTTCTGTATATCGATCCATTACAAAATAGTGCACTATAGTTCCCTGGAAGTCAAGAGAAATGATGATGAAGCACTACGATTCAAGATTGCAGTATCAAATTCATCATGAAGAAACGTGTATTGCGAATCACAGTGTGTTATACTCTGCGACATCGACGTCGACCGCCTGACTCCGATGGATG
>CAZFOX010000681.1:0-3074 GCA_964520565.1 uncultured bacterium
TTATCCACGCCGCCAGCGTTCGTTCTGAGCCAGGATCAAACTCTCCGTCGAATTTGATCAACATCCGGTTTCCCGGATGGGTTTATCGTTTGAATCGAACGCCACATTTCTGTGACTTTCGTTCGGATTTATATCTGTTGAGTATCTCGTCTCCGGCGAACCGGAGCCAAGTAAACTCTCACACAGATTGACGGGTATGAACTGTCTAACCTGCTCGATTGTCAAAGATCAAGGAAGGAACTCCTTCCTTTCCCACTTACGAAACCAAACCCGCATCGGCCTCAGTCTGCGACTGCTTCCTTTGCGGGCGAAAGTTCATTCTATCATTCCCGCATTTTCTGTCAACCGGGTTGCGCGTTTTTTTCCCGATTTTCTTCGATTTCTCTCCACGCAACGGGTGAACATCATACTTCGCTCGCGATCGGTGTCAACCCAGTCTCGACTTCTTTTCTGAGTTTTTTTGCCCGTGTCGTTTTCGAGCGGCTGGATACTTTACCCGTATCGCGGAGGCTGTCAACCCAGGCGATCCATCTTCCTGAGTTTTTTTTACTTCCGGCTCCGCGTCCCGAGCGAACGATCAGTTTAACCCGATCCCGGTATCCGTCAACCCAGCCAATCCAACATTCTGGATGTTTCTGAGTTTTCTTTTTGGTCGCTTCTTTTTACGCGAGTGATTACTCTATCCCGCCCGCGAAAGTTGTCAACCCAGTCTATTCATTTTTTCTGAGTTTTTTCATTATCGGCCATTCATTCTATCACTTTAGAAATCAGTGACTTATTTTCTGGCCCGCTTTCGCGCCGCTCCGCGTTTCACTTCCGAAGCGAGGCACAGTATAGCGGGGTAAACCCATCGCGGAAGCCCCAAAACACAAAATTTTAAAAATTTTAAAATCATTTTCTCATGATTTTTATAAGTCAAATTAGTTCAAGTTATTATAAAGTAATCTCGCCAAGGATTTTTAATATTCAGATATCTGCGAATCCTTTCAAATCTCAAAAAGTATTTTAAGAGATCAATTCATAGAACCGTCTGGTAACAATCAAATCAAGATATTATTGAGTTTCTCAATTCCGTCTTTCTAGAAGAATCGGGTTATCCCACCCTGCAGGCGGCCAACCATCCCACTCTTCTTCAAATCCATCTGCGGACATGACATGATCGTGCAGAATTCTCGAGAAACAGACATGAATTCATCCAGGAGACAACCATGCGTACAGTATCCCTTCTCGTTGTGTTGGCAACCACGATCGCGAACGTGCCCGCCAGTTCTTTCTCGTCCCAACTGTTTGAACTTGCCCGATTGACGCCGGGGAAAACCTACGCACAAAACGCGCTGTGGATCGAAAACGCTCTCACGGCGCGTTTCAACTCATCCAAGACGGTCGTGGTGGCGGAAGCGACCGGCCCGGCCGTCATCACGATGATCCATTTTGCCATGCCCCAAACCCTGCAACTCAATCGCGATCTGCTTCTGAAAATTTATTGGGACGGCGAAACATCTCCCAGCGTGGATACGCCCCTGGTCGATTTTTTTTGCGATCCCGCCGGTCAACGCGAGGATATCAGCACCATCCTGGTGAACAAACAACGGGGCTACAACGCCTATTTCCCCATGCCGTTCCGACGGTCGGCTAAGATCGAACTGGTCTACGATGGCCCGGTCGACCCGGGCGAGGAACTGTGGAAAATCATGCCCTGCTATAGTTATGTCCTGTATCGAACGCAATCGGAAATCGAGGACGACATGGCGTACTTCCACGCCTCTTGGCGGCAGGAAGGATTGCTTTTAGGGAGAGAAGAATACCTGGCTCTCGACGCCCGGGGAAAGGGAAAATTTATCGGCTGGAATGTGACCGTGCGGCGGCCGGGACGTTCCGGCTATCCGGTGGATGAAAACGCAAAGTTTTATATCGACGGCGAGGCGTCGCCCTCCATCGAATTGCAGGGCATCGAGGATTCGTTCGGCTTCAGTTGGGGTTTTCCACCCAAGGATATCATTTTCCCCTACACGGGATACGCCAAATTCTTCCAAGGCGCAATGGCCTACCGCTTCTTCCTGCAGGATTCCATCTCCTTCGAAAAATCGTTACGCGTCACCATCGATTTCGGGAAGAACGAAGATCCCATGTTTCGACGAGAATTCTCCAAGCCAGGCAACGAACTTCAACTCTCAAGCGTCGTGTATTGGTATCAGCAGGAACCGCATAGGCCCCTGCCTGCCATGCCCTCGCCGGAAAATCCGTTCTGGCCAAGCGAGGAAAAACAGCCCTCGAAAGAAGAATTGCAATCGCGCGGCGTGAAACTGCATATGCTCTGCGGGCGCAAACAACAAGAGATTATCTATGCGGAAGATGGATATGAAGCGACAGTCAAACAGGGATTCCGTTGGGACGGTTTTCCTCCCCCGGTCTATCATTGCCTGGCCGATGAGAAAGAGTTAATTTTTGAATTGACCGTTCCCCCGCAAACGGAAGGAACGCTTCGCCTGTTCGCCATCGATGCGGACAACTTTCAGGGAGGCCGAAAAGAAGAGATTGCAGTCAACGAAAAATCCCTGGGAATTCTTGAGAATTTCCAGGAAGGCCGCTGGCTCGAATGTCCCCTGTCGGCACAAGAAACATTCTCCGGGAAGATTCTCATCCGCGCTCGTAACCTGCGCAAAGACGCCAACGCCGTAATCTCCATTGTGGAATGGGTAGGGAAATAAGGTGGATGAGTTGGCTCGATGGGCAGGAAAACGCCGACTATCCTACGTATTGTATACGACGTAATAATTTCGAAATGAGGGTACTATGAAAAAAGGTTTCGTATTCAGCGTTCTACTCATGGTCATCGGGATCGTTCATGTCAACGGATTTGCCGATAATACGCTGGCGGATAATTTTATCCAGCCACCCGATTCAGCGCGGCCCTGGGTTTACTGGTTTTTCATGGACGGCAACCTGAACCGCGAGGGGATCACAGCGGATCTGGAAGCCATGAAAGCGGCGGGGATCGGCGGCGTCATTATCATGGAGGTCAACGTCGGCATCCCCCGCGGCGCGGTGGAATTCATGAGCGAAGAATGGCGCAC
>CAZFOX010000681.1:3084-3340 GCA_964520565.1 uncultured bacterium
CGCCGTGGAAGAAGCGGAACGCTTGGGATTGGAGATTACCCTCAACGCCGGCCCTGGCTGGACGGGTAGCGGCGGGCCGTGGGTTAAAGCCGAAGAGTCCATGCAACATCTCGTCGCCAGCGCCGTCGATGTATCGGGAGGAACAACGTTCGACGCCGTGCTTCCCCTCCCCGAACCGCGCACGCCCTACTTCGGCGAAGACGGGCTTCCTGCCGAACTTCTCCAGGCGCGGGATCGATTCTATGCCGACGTCGCT
>CAZFOX010000682.1:0-3330 GCA_964520565.1 uncultured bacterium
TGGCCATCGCCGGAATCGAAGGAGATTTGTACCCTTACGAAATTAACGACTGCAAAGATTTCTCCACCTGGAACCGCGCGGATCGCGGAATCAAAGACGACCAGACGAAAATCAGTCAAGAAGATTATCAATCCATGCAGAATCATTGGATTCTGATGGATCGAACGGAATCATCGCCTTGCCGATTTCAAAAAAGGGGGAATATTTTTTCACCGCAATGATCGATTTTCTTCTGGCCCGATGGTCTTTTCCTTCGTGGGATGTATGGATCGGTTACTTTCCTGCGGGAATGGCTGCCGGTGTTGTTTCAGGCTGGCTGGCTGGCTGTTGCCGGGAACGATGGAAACTACCTGTCGGCTATTCCCGGAAAATCTTCCACTTTCTGATCTTCAGCCTGGCCTGTGCGATAGGTGCGGCGAGAGGCTTTGAGGCCGTACAGGTGTTTGGCGCGGCGGTAGCTTTCATCGTGATTCATGCGGTTTGGCGAGGATATGACAGCCGTTTGTTTACCGCGGTAGCCAGGCCATCGGATAAACCATTCGAGCGATTTTACGTTGTGGTTCCTCTTCTAATGACCGCGCTGGGGGGGATGCTCAGCAATATTCTGTTTGGAGGTTTTGCGCTGGTTGGTTACATCGCAACCGGGTGGGGAGACGCTGTCGGCGAACCAGTGGGAACGCGATGGGGAAAGCATCGATACCGGGTTCCCACTTTTACCGGTATCATTGCCTACCGCAGCCTCGAAGGCAGTCTGGCGGTTGGTCTCGCTTCCTGGATCGGATGCGGGCTTGTACTTCTTCTGGCTTTGGATGTGTCTTTTTTCAGTGCGCTTTGGATTTCATTGGTTCTTTCGTGGATTACCGTGCTGGTGGAAGCCGTTTCGTTCCATAGTGTGGATAACCTGACAATCCAGATCGCCGCATCGGGAGTATGCGCGTGGATCTTTCATTTATTGGGCATCGCTTGAAAAAACTTGAAATAATCGCAGTATCCGTTTTATTCCACTTTCTCGCAAACGATGTTGGTCAGGTCGAATCCCATTCCTTTGGATTGTTCGTTTTGTCCCACCAGTTTAAACATCAGATTGTTCGGCCCCTGCTTGAATTCCATGGTTCCTATGTATTCGCCCTTCGATGGCAACGTTTCGGGATGGTATAAATCCACTTTCGGTCCCACCGGCGCTTCGTCTTCAAACAGTTGCACGATGCCCTGTTCCGGGCCTTTTACAACATCCAGGCTGATTTTATATCGCCCAGCCGCCGGAATTTCGCAGGTAAAGCAGATGGAAGGATCGCCGAACATATCGTCGCCGTCCGTTCGCATCGACAGGAAGCGAACCTCTTTTTGATCCCGGATTTGCACGCCGTCTTTGGTCAGCGTGGCGTTTCGAAGAGAGAAGGAATAGATGGGAACGTTCCACCATACCGCAAATACGATCCGCGGCAGGTCGATTACCGCTCGATCTTCTCGAGCGGGTAGTTCGAACTGGCAAGTCGGTCTGTTCTGTGAATAGAGGTATACGACGCTGCAGTAATCGTTGAGCAGGTCGTTTCCGGTAGGCGCATGTTCGATGGTCTGCACGAGGCTTTTGCGATAGGCGTACGCGTCTCCCAGAAATATCCGGTATCCACCCGTTCTTCCCAGATGTTTCTTATATCCCAGGCATCCGCTCAGGACAAACGGCCGCCGCGTTTCCCAACGGCCTGGAACGTCGTACCAACCGCCGTTATAAAAATCCTCCGAACCCGTACCGTGGATCGCCATCTCGCCGTCGAGGATGGTTTGATCGTCGCCTTCGAAAAAGTAGGTGTTGCCGGATTCGAATCCCTGCGACTGTTGCATGACGCCCGCCAGATGCCCGCGTCCCTCGGTTTCGATAAACGTATACGGTTTGCCTTCAGTCGTTGGATTTTCTCTCCGCCATAAGGAATAAAACTTACCTTCATTGGCCTGGCGTCCGATGGGGACAAACAAAAGTTCCGCTTCAATATTCACAGGGCGGTTCATCTCCTTTTCCGCCACGAGTTCGATCCGCGCCGATCGATCGAACGGCATGGGCGGTCTCATCGGACGTTCCCACTAGCAGGGATTGCGCCGCGGGTTCGCCCCAGGCGAATCCAAAAAAATCGCCCGCCGGGCTTAGGATTGCCGGTTTTTCGTCGCCATCCCAAAATGCCCGAATCGCAATGTCGCGTTGTTTTCCTATCAAGGCTTCCGCCGGTTTTACCTGTATTCCAACGATCCGGCCGGGTCGGTTGATTTTCGCAAGAACCAACGATTTTCCCGCTTCCAGTGTTGCCTTGGTGGTGAGAGTTTCCACTTGCCCTCCAGCCGGAACGGTATAAGCGCTGATGTCTTTTCCCGCCTTTCCGAATAAGGATTTGGCTTTTTCGATATGCGTCCGTTCGGCGGCTCCCGGCTGGGATGTAAAACTTTGGATTCCCAGGTCGGGTGGATAGGTGGCGTAGTTAATTTGATAAAACTGGATTTTCGGCGCTCGGATGAAAACCTTGCAGGATTTCTCGTAAGGAATTGGCCGGTAGCAGTAGAATCCCCCCGCTCCGTATCCCACCAGGGGACGCTCGAAGGCTGGGTGTTTACCCATGAAGAGATCTCGGAATGGAACCTGGATGCGTGGTTGTTCTTCCCCATCGAAATAAAATTCCAGGATGTCGTCTGTCGGGGTGGGAGTCCAGATTCGGTAGATGACGCCCGGCCCGGCCAGATCGGCCAGCACCAATCCACTTTCTTCCTTACGGACAAATGAATAGGTTCCATCGAATCCATCGTTGTTCCCACCGGTTCGGTCGTAACTCGATATCGAGGCCACTTTAAGCGATGGCTTGAGTATGGCCATTCGATCGAGCCGGTATAACTCTTCGATTCCCGGAACAAAGGCTTCCTCTCCAAGGACTGCCAAGGGTAGGAAAATCCAGATTAAGGGGGTGATGGATAAATATTTGATAAAACTAAAGATAGTCTGTTTTTGCATGAATGTTTCCCTTCGAACCAGCATGGCTTTAGTCATTGAACTTCGGAACGATCGAACAACCATTTCAGTTTCATTGTTACAAAGAGATTTTTATCCATTGGGCGCGGTTCTGTAAGATGAGCCGCCTGTTTTCGTATCTCTTTTTCGGATATCGAGAGAACTACGTGAGCGGAAAGGTTAGAAAGGAACGTCCTCGTCGGGCGTGTCGCGGACAGCGTCGAAGAAACGGGTATATTCACGTGCAAAATAGATATCCAGTTCGCCGACGGGACCGTTGCGGTGTTTGCCGATGATGAGTTTGTAGGCGTAATGGATTTGTTTTCCGGCTTCCAGGTCTT
>CAZFOX010000683.1:0-3325 GCA_964520565.1 uncultured bacterium
GTTCCCTTGGTATTATTCTTTCATAATAAACGGCACGCTCTATCCGGGAGCGGAATCGCAATGCCTAATCCAGCCGACTCGAACCGGCGGACTAAACCTGGCGTACGCGAATCAATTCGACGAGACTTCTAATTCCTTCTTGAAAAATTCCAGCATCCGGTTGAAAAGGTGAATGCGGTATTCCTCTCCCCAGATGCCGTGATCTTTTTGCGGATAGGCGAAAAACTGGTACGGCTTATTGGCTTTCAACAGTGCGTCGATCAGCTGGTAGGTATTCTGGATATGGACATTATCGTCGCTCGTTCCGTGGGCGAGAAACAGTGCGCCCTGGAGGCGATCGGCGAAGTTTACCGGGGATGAATCGCGGTACCCACCCGGATTGTCGAGCGGATGGTCCATGTACCGTTCGGTATAGATGGTATCGTACAGTCTCCAATCGGTTACTGGGGCGACGGCGGCTCCCGCGTGAAAAACGTCCGGCGCTTTCAGCATGGCGTAACAGGTCAGGTAACCGCCGAAACTCCATCCCCAGATGCCGATTCGTTGCGGATCGACGAAGGGTTGTTTCTTCATGTATTCAATGCCGACGAGGTGATCGGCCAGTTCGATTTCGCCAAAACGCCGGTGGATGGGCGTTTCCCAGATGTGCCCGCGTCCCCACGATCCCCGGTTGTCGATGGAGAACACGATAAACCCGTTGGCGATGAAGACCTGGGTGATTCCCGCATCGAAGGTATCGCGCACCACTTGGCCGTGAGGGCCGCCATAGACGCTGAGGATCAAGGGATACTTTTTCGATGGATCGAAATCGTGGGGATAATGAATTTGCGCGTGATAATACCTTCCTTCTTCCCCGGGGACGTTGAAAAACTGGGGGGGATCGATGCGGTAGGGGCGATAATCTGTGAGAGTTTTTTCTCCCAGAATGCGGATGGTTTTCCCGCTGTCGTTGCGGATGGATAACTGCCTGGGAGTTGTACTATTTTCAAACCGGTCGAAAAAATAGAGACCGTCGGCGGAAACCGAGGCGGAATGAGTTCCCGGTTCGCCGGTCAATTTCGTGGGACGAACTCCATACCAGGACACCCGGCCAATATGCCGTTCCGTGGGAATTCCCCAGGTGGCTTCGAAATAAATCTGTTGGGTTTCTTTGACGGCTTTGATAAAGCGCGTGACTTCCCATTCGCCGCGGGTTAGCTGCCGCACCGATTTGCCGTCGTTGCCGATGCGGTAAATGTGGCGGTATCCGCTTCGTTCGGAGAGCCAGAGGAAATCCTCCGTGTCATCCAGCCAGACCGGGCCGTCGTTGACATTGATCCAATGGGGGTCGGTTTCTTCGAAGACTGTCCAACTGGAGCCATCCCAGGGATCGCCGAAGATCAGACCCAGGCGGTTTTGTTGGCGGTTGAAGGCCTGAATGGCGAGAGTGTTTCCATCGGGAGCCCAGGCGATGCGGGCTACGTACTCGTAGAGGTGGCCGAGATCGATCCAGCGTGTTTCCTGGGTAGACAGGCGCACGACGCCCACTCGAACCGTGGGATTCCGGGTTCCCGCTTTGGGGTAAAACATGAGCCGGGTTCCCGGCACGGGAGTGGAGAAATCGGGAATGGAATAAGTGGCGACTCCTTCTTCATTTTGCTGGAAATAAGCGATGACCTGACCGTCGGGCGACCACTGGAATCCGTGACGGATTTCCAATTCCTCCGGGTAAACCCAATCGAGGCGGCCATTGCGGAGAGATTCGCTGCCGCCCCGGGTGAGACGAACCTCGCGGCGTTGTTCGAAATCGTAGGCATACAAATCGTAATCCCGCGTGTACGCAATCCGTTTTCCATCGGGCGAGAAGGTCAGATCGGTTTTTTCTCCCTCGGGATATTCGATCTTGCTGACAGAATTATTTTTACGGTTATAAAGAAAAACGCCCTGATCGGTATGAAGGCGAAGTTGATTTTCGTCGTCCAGCCAATCGAAATTATGAATGCGGACTTCCTTGGATTCCGGCGGTTCGGCGGTGGCATCCTGAATCGTTTCGGCTGCGGTGGGAGGATCGATCAATCGCCCCAGTGCCTGGGGTGTGAGAACGGATTGGGTCGCATCGCGTGTGGGATCGTAAAAGACCAGATTGGGCGCTTCGGTGACATTTGCAATCAGATAGGCGAGCGTGTGCCCGGTCTTTGTCCAGGCTTCATCGGACGGCAGGCCGTCCATGTATCGATCCGCTTCTTTATAGATCCATTCTATCGTAACCGGTTGAGTGGCTCCGGTAACCGGCAACGGGCCTGGTAATGGAGAAATTTCCGCCCAGCTCAGGCACCCGCCACCCATTAGAGCCATCGACAAAAGAAGAAATTTTCTCATGGAAGGATTTCCTTTAAAACAATTTGGATTATTAAACGTCTATCATAATATGAGACGGGCACAAAGTCTCCATGTGGCGAAGCCAATATTTACTCTTGCGTATAATTTTGTCATGATAACGAAACGGTATCTTTGGATTTCAAAGGAAGGTAGTTAGATCTGGCGATTATGGAAATCGAAGCCCTGTTTCCGGTTTTGATATTTATCGTGGTCTCGATCGTCATCGTTTTGGCGATCGTTCAATCCATGAAGCGCGAAAAAGAGATGCGTGAATGGGGGGAAAAGAACGGTCTGCAGTATACTAAAAAAGAATGGTCGATGGACGACGAATTTCCTCAATTTTCCTGCCTGCGTCAGGGACATAGCCGTTATGCGAAGAACGTCTTAACCGGTCCTTTTCGCAGTCTGCCGATTTGCGCGTTCGATTACCATTACACAACCGGAAGCGGGAAGAATCAGCAGCATCACAGTTTTTCGGCGATGATGGTCAACAGCGGCCTGCCGCTCAAACCTTTATATATCCGTTCGGAGAATTTTTTCGATAAATTCACGGAGTTTGTTGGATTCGACGATATCGATTTCGAATCGGCGGAATTCAGCCGCGAGTTTTACGTAAAATCGCCGGACAAACAGTGGGCGTACGATGTGCTTCATCAAAAATCGATGGAGTATCTTCTTCGCGCTCCGCGTTTTACCCTGGATTTTCAAGGTCCATACATTATGGCGTGGCGAAGCCGGAAGTTGAGCATCTCCGAATTCGAAGATGCGTATGCGGTGATTAAAGACTTACTCGATCTGTTGCCCGAATATTTACGGCGTGAATGGAAAGGAGAAAGTTGATGGAAGGTTTGTATATTTTGTTAGGCATTTTTCTATTGATCCTGATTATCGTGGCCGGGATTTATAACGGTCTGGTGCGGGTTAAGAATCAGTGCGACGAGTCGTGGGCGGATATCGATACCGAGCT
>CAZFOX010000684.1:0-3323 GCA_964520565.1 uncultured bacterium
ATCCGGGGTATCCCTGTTCAGACCGAATCCCTTTAAGAATCAGTTATTGAACGGCGAAACTCAAGTGCAGAAAAATACACTGTCCTTGGCATTCGCGCTCACCCTACGAAGAGTGTAAGAGGGGGTGGAGGCGTGGCGGGGGGTGGTTTGCGGGCGGGGACGCCCGCGCTCCTTGTGGTTAATCTGCGAAGGTTGCAGGCGGGACGCCTGTTCTACTGGAGGTATATTGTAATTGTATTAGGAATTCATTCTTATCGATTCTTGTTATTCTCTTGGATTGACATCTTTAGACAGGCAGTAATAATTATGGACATCGCTTTGAAAAAACGATTGGACGAGCCAATACAACATGCAACTCAATGTCCGAGATGTTGCAAAATTGCTCAACATCTCCGAAAAGACCGTTTACCGATGGGTTCAACAGGGATCGCTGCCCGCTTATCGGGTCAACGACCAGTACCGTTTCAACCGGGCGGAACTGTTGGAATGGGCTATCTCCAAGAAAATTAGTGTTTCCGAAGAGATTTTCCGGGAAACCGAAGCCGGCACTCTACCCATTCCCTCGCTGGAAGAAGCCCTGCTAATGGGGGGGATTTTTTACCGTATCGAAGGGAATGATAAAGAAGCGGTACTGCGAGGCGCGGTGGAAAACATGCGCTTGCCGGTGGAGGTGGATCGCGATTTTCTGTTCCGCGTTCTTTTGGCGCGCGAGGCGCTGGCCTCCACGGGAATCGGAGACGGTATCGCCATTCCCCACGTTCGCAATCCCATCGTGTTGAACGTGCCGCAACCCACAATCACTCTTTGTTTTCTGGAAAAACCGGTCGAATTCGGCGCGTTGGACGGCAAGCCGGTGTATGCGCTGTTTTCGCTGATCAGCCCGACCATGAAAGCGCATTTGCACCTGCTTTCCCGGCTGGCGTTCGCTCTACAGGATGAAACTTTTAAGAAGGTCATCGAGCGGCAAAGCCTGCGGGAAGAGATCTTTCAGGAAATCCGCCGCATTGAATCGTCGTTCCAAAATTTGAAACGGGACGGCGCAGAGAAAGAATAATTCATAATGACGTTCGTGCTTGTTGGAATAACGCTGTTACTGCTTTCCGGCCTGGCCGCCATTCTAGTGCAAAACCGGCGCCGGTGGGCGATGGCCCTCGGATCGATGGGAACGTGCCTGGGATCGGTTCTGGTTCTGATTCCCACACTAGCGGTGTTAGGCAGCGGACAGTCTCAGTCCCTTCGCTGGGTTTGGAACGTACCCTTCGGTTCCTTCTTTCTCGAGATCGATCCCCTGTCGGCCTTTTTTCTGTTTCCCATCGCGATTCTGCCCGCGTTGGGGGCGATTTACGGATTGGGATACCTGCGCGGCCACGCCTCGGAAAAGCCGATCGGCGCGCATTGGTTCTTTTATAACCTGCTGGCCGCCGCCATGATTCTGGTGTTAACCGCCCGTAACGGGGTTTTGTTTATCCTGGCGTGGGAAGCGATGTCGATTGCCTCGTTTTTCCTGGTAACCTTTGAAGACGACAATCCCTCGGTGGCAGAAGCGGGATGGATTTATTTAATAGCCACGCATCTGGGTGCGGCCTTTCTGTTTGTTCTTTTCATTCTGCTCGGGCATAGTGCGGGGAGTTTGGATTTCGACCGCTTCGAGGCTTCTCTGTATTCGCCTGCCCAGGCAGGAATTATATTTTTGGCCGCTTTTATCGGGTTTGGATCGAAGACGGGGTTGATTCCCTTTCACGTCTGGCTGCCCGAAGCGCATCCCGCCGCGCCCAGCCATGTCTCGGCGGTGATGTCGGGCGTGATGATCAAAACCGGCCTGTACGGCATCATGCGGACACTTACGTTTTTGGGAACGCCACCGGCCTGGTGGGGCTGGGTATTGGTGACCGCCGGTTTGTTCTCGGGCGTACTCGGCGTTTTGTACGCCCTAGCCCAGCACGACCTCAAGCGGATGCTGGCCTATTCGAGCGTGGAGAATATCGGCATCGCGGCGCTGGGTTTGGGCGTAGGAATTTTCGGCCAATCGGCGAATATCCCGGCGGTGGCGCTGCTGGGTTATACAGGCGCTCTGCTTCATGTGTTAAATCATGCGTTCTTCAAAGGATTGCTCTTTTTAGGGGCGGGTTCCATTCTGCACGCCTCCGGAACGCGAATCCTGGACCGGCTGGGCGGACTCTTGAAATCGATGCCCTGGACGGGAGCCACGTTTTTGGTCGGCGCCATCGCCATATCCGGCCTTCCGCCGCTAAATGGATTCGCGAGCGAATTTCTAATTTATTTCGGCGCTTTGGAGGGAGGCAGCCTGTTCCCCCGCTCCACGGCGATTCCGTCTATTGCCGTCATCGCGGGACTGGCGCTGATCGGCGGACTGGCACTAGCCTGTTTCACCAAGGCATTCGGAACGATTTTTCTCGGCGAACCGCGCCAGATTCCAGCTCCCCATATCCATGAAGCCGATTGGTGGATGCGGATACCCATGCTGATTCTGGCCGCCGGATGCTGGGCGATCGGATTGTTTTCGCCCTGGATCGTGGAGGGAATGCAGCCGGTTTTTCGAACCATCGCCAGAATGCCGGACGAAACGATTTCTCTTTCCATGACTCCCTGTCTGGAATCGTTGGCTTTAATCGCCGGAGTTTCCAGCGCTCTGATCGCAGGGATCGCGGCTCTGTTCCTGTTCCGCCGTTGGTTACTATCGGGACGCCTCATCGGGCAGACGGTAACCTGGGATTGTGGATACGCGGCTCCCTCCCCCCGGATGCAATACAGCGGCTCGTCGTTTTCCCAACCGATTCTGCATCTCCTGCAAGGGTTGATCCCGCTTCGAAGGGAGACGCATCTCCCGCAGGGTTTTTTCCCCGGCGCTGCCTCGTTGCAAACCCGGACGCTCGACTTTTTCTATGCGTATCTCTTCCAGCCCCTTTTTGCGGGAATTTTCTGGAGCCTGGCTAAATTGCGCTGGCTTCAACACGGGCGGTTGCAGCTGTACGTGCTGTATATCGCCATTACGCTTCTGATTCTGCTGGTTTGGATTTTAGGATAACCGGATATGATCGTTTCTCTCTGCAACCTGGCCGCCGCGCTTCTTTTGTCTCCCCTGTTGATTGGGATCATCAACCGGGTCAAAGCCCTGTTTGGGGGGCGGACCGGCCAGCCATTGCTGCAACCGTATTACGATCTCTATAAATTACTCCATAAGGGCGCGGTCTACAGCCGCACGACGACCTGGATTTTCCGCGCCTATCCAGCTATTGCCCTGTCGGCGATGCTGGCGGCGTTCACACTGGTTCCGCTGGGCGGGCATCCGGCGCTGGTGCAGG
>CAZFOX010000685.1:0-3319 GCA_964520565.1 uncultured bacterium
TTGGGCACGCTCTATGCGCGCAGACCCAAGCCGGGCGCAAGGCGGGTGATGCTGGCCGCGCACATGGACGAGGTGGGCTTTCTCATCACCGGAGCGGACAACGAGGGCCTGCTGCGCTACCAGACCGTGGGCGGCATTGATCCGCGCGTCGGTTCGATCCAACGGGCCGGGGGCGGCGGTCGCGTTGGCGGTGTTGGACGGTTCGCTGGATGGATCGATCGCGACGAATATTCCCAGCAATAGCGCGTTGTTTCAGGATCAATACCAACGGATGGTATTGCTGTACGATCCTCCGGGAAGCAGTATCGTTCCGGTGTTTCAGGTCTCGAATCTGCAGGGGACGCAGACGATACAAGTTCATTTGGATAACTATGAAATTTATCTGATTCCCCCGGAGGGAGCGATTCCCGCGCCGTTGTTAAATGGAAAGTAGAATCTTACTCGATAGAAGAATGCGGACGGGGACGTCCGCGCTCCCTGATACTTCTGAAAACGAAGGGGCGCAGGAAAGAGAATTGTCCTGCGCCCCTTTTTCAGTGATTCTCATAGAATCGCAGCAGGAGGTCAAGCCGCTGGTTTGCTACGTCCCTGGACAAGAAATAGATAGATAATCGATCCCAAAAAGAGCGTGCAGAGAAGGACGACGATCCAGACCAGTTTCTCATGGGTGGTTCCACCCGGGAATTTGGCGGCGTCTTTTTTCAGGCAATCCTGAAGGCTCCAAATCCACAGAACGAACAAGAGAATGAGGATAATTATAAGCATTAAACGGGCGACGCCATCCCGGCCGTTTTCATCGCTTCGATCGCGGTCGCGGGGTTCCTTGTCGCGAAACTGCATTTCGTCCTTGTGTTGTTGTATTTTGTTTTCCCGGATTTTCAATTCTTCATTGAAGCGATTGAGATCGTCCTGACGGCGTTTGAGTTCGTTTTCCCGCTCGTCCAGATTCCGTTGCCGTTCTTCCAATTCGCGGAGCCATTGATTGGCTTTCTCCTCGCGCCGGGCGATCTCTTCATTGCAGCGTTCGGTTTCCTGTTGCCGCCGCTGGATTTCTTCTTCCTGCTGGTTCAGTTGATTCTGCCTTTGATCCTGTTGGTTGGATCGTTCCTGCAGTTCGTGATTCCAGCGGGCGAGTTCGCCTTCCTGTTGGGCGAGATTGCCTTCTTTTTGTTCCAATTCCTTCGTTTTCCGATCCAGCTGACTGGAACGCTCACCGAATTCTTCTATGAGCCGGGCCAGATCCGCGAAACCGGCATCGACTTTCTGGGACTGCCGCTCGAGTTGTTCTTTTTGTTCCTGAAGTTCCCGAGACTGACGTTCCAGTTTTTCCCGCAGTGCGTTGAGGTGATCCGGCTGGCCTTGCGATTGAAATTCAGGTTTTTCCATACCCTCGAAACGCTGGCGGAGTTTTTCTTCCAATACGCGAAGGTAATCTTTCTGGGCGTGCGCTCCTTCCTGGATTTCATTGATTCTTTGTTCGAGGCGGTCGAGGCGTTCGTTGCGCCGGTTTAATTCCTGTTCCCAGCGGTTCATACGTTCTTCGAAAAGGCCAGGATGCATGATTCGTTGTTCCCCTTCTTCCCGGACTCTTTCTCGTACGGGCGGAGGAGGATCGTCTCGCTCTTCTCGCTGGGGTACGAGAGATTCCCTTTCCTGAGCCAGAAGGATGGTATTGGATGAATCCAGGGGATTCTGGATCGACGCCTGGCCGGTATTGGAAGCATTCATTGCCTGTATGGTACATCCCGGTAAAGAAACACCTGTGAGGAAACTGGCTGCGATTATGAGCCAGAGACCTTTTTTCACGAATTGTCCGATCATGATTACACCTCCTCGGTTACTCCGAATCGCCTCCGACTGCGATTCGAGGTTTTCCTAGTGAAACAATTATGCATCTTTCTATCGTTGTATCATTCCCGATGCGAAAATCCTAGAGGGAATATGCACTTATCTTCGTGCAAGAGTAATGAAGAATCGAATTGACTTTAACTCTCGTTAATTTTCCTAATCCGAGTACAATGATATTCGGTGTCACACCCTACAGATCGAGGCGGAGGATGGCAGGGCAGAAATCGCAACTTCGGACATTTTGGCCGATTAACGGCACACCCTATCTTTTTTGCGAAGTCCGCAAAGCGTTCAACGCCACGAACCCTCCCGTGCAGGTACGATATTCCAATCTGATTATCGATATTCGAAAAGGGCGATGCATTCTTCGGGTGGATTGGCAGGATTTGCATGCCGTTCCGAACTCGGTACGGCAAAATTCCCGTCAAACCGAAAACAAAGGGGTTCTCGTCGATCAGGATGAACTCTACTTGATCTACGAGCAGATTTCCCGTTTTGATTCATCTCCATTTTCTCAGAGAAATGAAGAGTATAAAAATACCCATTCGTTTTTGAAGAAAAAAAGAGAACTTTGGAGGATCGATTTAAGAGGTGGAGCGCAGAAGATCGAGAATCCACCCGATCATGTAATTCAAAACCAATCGTCGTACCGCTGCCTGAACTATTCCAGCCTGGTAACGATTGCCTCGAACCGTTTAATTCAGTATCACCTGAATGGAAACGATCTGCAGGCCAGCGAGGATTGGGATGAAATCGGGGATGCCCTTCAATCATTGTGCGATCTTCCCGACCAGGGTTATTTGTTTTCGAATACACGGAAAGGTGTCGTGGTGTTTTTACAGGCGAAAGAACCGAGGGTAAGGAGATTCTCGATCCAATCCCTGATTGCGGATTTGCCTGCCCCTCCCCGCGAAGGAACGCCCTGGGAAACATTTTCGACGTTATCCTGGCAGTTGGTTCCCTTATCGGTCAGTGGGAATTCTCCCTTGCTGGCCTATTTGCAGATGCCGGGTTTTCCAATCTTTGAGATTCATCTGGATCGCCTGAGCCGGGGAACGGGGAAAGAGATATTCAATTTTTTGGGATTCAGTCCTTCCTGCCGTCCCTTTTTAAGCATGCGGGAAAACCGGGCGATTTTTTTCACGAACAGCCTGGTACGGCGAGGTCACGAACGGAGTACGAACGTTCCTCTGTTCGTTTTAGAAAAGCAGGCGAATGGATGGCCAACGGAGGGAGGATTCGTTTTTCAGCCCCAATCGATACCCTTGCCTGCTTCGATTCAACGCATCAGTGAGATTCCCATCGACGACGAATATTTATTGGCGTTTGGGAACAACCGGTTCTGGTGCATCCAGGCAGACGGTAGTTCGATCCGGCCGATTTATCCACGTTCGGGATCGTCTCACCGCCGGCGGTAAAAGCGATATAAAAGATCAGACTATCGATAGACTTTTTTGAAACGAAAACTCCT
>CAZFOX010000686.1:0-3306 GCA_964520565.1 uncultured bacterium
TTTTCTGTTCCAAAAGCATGGTTTCCAAAAAGGAAGCCATTCCATAGAAATACCGTTGTACGCTCTCATGATCGTTCGATAACCGGCTTAAACCGTTGGGTGGCAATACGCCCCCGGTTACATACCCATACCCCATTTTCCGATCTGATACAACAATTCTCTTAAAAAAACCGGGCTCGAAACGGGCTTCAAACTCCGCAAGACGTTCGTTATTCACATCGGTACGAAGCCATTGTTCTTCCAGATCGGCCTGGGAATAAAGCGGATCGAGCGCGATTTCCGTATGAGAGGATATCCGGCGAATAACATCCTTGCCCCCCCGGTAGATCCCGGCAAACGTAGCCGTGGGTTCGACTTTTTGAATCTCCCGCGCAATGGCAATCGGCCATTCGATGAAAGCAGGTGCGAACATGAAAAAAAATCTCATGCCGAATGCCACTCCTTAACAAAATCGATTCGATTCCGGTAGAATCATTCAACATGCGTTGATACCCATAATAAAGGTATTCAACGCTTTCTATAAAACCGCTACGACAGAACCGATGGAATAGAATAAGGGAACGTTTACGGATAGACCGCTCGCAACCGCTTTTCGTATTGCTCGCCAACAAAATATTGATAGGGCACATGGACATCCACAATGCGGGGATTCCGAATCAGTTCGAGCACGGCTTTCGCGTATCCTATCGTATCGTCGGGCTCCACCAGAGGACCAAATCCGATATGATTTATGGTTGCCGGAAGACCGGCGGATCGAGTCGCCACGGACGGCGTTCCCACCAACGCCGCTTCGATCGGCGTTCGGCCCACGGTCTCGTTCACGGCGGTGATTAAAAGAATATCGAGTCCTGCGAGAAATTCCCACGTACTATCGATAAAATCCAGAATAAACAAATTCCGATTGAGGCCGATTTCTTCGGCATGCCGGCCGAGATCGCCGCGAGTATAGTTCCGCTCGTTCCCCGCCATAACAAACAACGCTTCCGGACATTCCTTCTGAATCTCCAGGGCGGCGTTTAAATATTCCATAGGGCGTTTGCGAGACACGTAATTGGCAAAAAATCCCACAATTGGTGGAAATCCATTCACGCCTAGTTTTTCCAATAACCGGCGTTTGCAGGCAGTTCGATCCTGATCCAACTGCATCTTGCCTTTGTCGAACGAATCCGTCATGACTACCACACCGTCTTTTCGGATACATTGCTCGAAAGTGTAATCAGAATTGCAGGCGATCAGGGCAGGCTGTTGAATCAAAAACCGTTCCCAGCGCGAAGAAGTCCAATTATTCAACTGCTGCCAGACATGCCGCACTCCGGCATGTTTACAGGGCAGCGACCAGGTGTAATTCATCACTGAATCGTTGGTATGAACCAATGAAATCCGCTCTTTTAGAAGATATCTTTTAATTCGGGTATAACTTTTTACCAGATTGAAAAGGGTTTTAAACTTTCCCTCTCGAGGATCGACTACGGGGATGGAAAGCATCTCAAAGGGGATCCCATTTCTTTGAACGTACTGGAAAAATTCCCCTTCTTCATGCAGAACAATTTTCGAATTGTACCGTCCGGATAAATCCTTCATTAACGCCAACGACGAAAGATGGCTGCCACCGATCGAGTTTCCCCGAAATGGAAACAAGATTATTTTCATTGGTAATCCTCAATACGCTCAAATGGGATTTTTTACTATATCCGAATTGAATATTTTCTGCTAGGTGGAGAGAAATGAGTTACTTAAACAATAGAAAGGTGGGAAAACAAGAGATTTCAGGTTGCCAACAATAAAACCAAATCCTGTTCGTTACATGGACGCAATGGATTGATTTTCATTGACCTGAATGGAATGAAGCACGGCATTCAATTCCGACAGTTTTTCCTTGAATACATCCAACAATTCATCGACATGAGAAAAATCGCCGCTTTCTCCCACCATTTCCAGAGCACGAACGGCATCCACAACTGTGGATGCCGCAAAATTACTGATCATCCCCTTGAGCGTATGCGCGGCATGCCGAACCTGCCGTCCATCACTTTTTGCAATCCCCTCTTCGAGCCGCTTCAACAAATCGGGATATATCTTAAAAAATAATGCTACAATCTGGTTTAATAATGCAAAATTTCCATTGACTCTATAAATTAATTCCTGGTAATTAATCGGAAAATAATCCACGGAACCGGCTCCTCTCTACTTACTAGACTCTTTCCAATAAACTAATTCATGTATTCTGAAACAGACTTTGAGGAATCCGTAACAAACTCTCCTCTCAACCTCTTCCCCAATCATGGGATACACCTCATCCGTATCTACGAGCAATTTTCCTACCAAATCGGCATACTTTATATAATTCATTGAATCATATAAAGATAGAATCATTGATTCATCCTGGATCTATCATAGAGAATCCATGTTTATCAATATTAGAGTGTTTTTTTCTCGTTTCTTTCTTGAATTGCGAAAAGGACGAAATCCCATGCCCCCCCCAGAGTCGATTAGAGCGGTACGGAAAAGAACATACATGAATTGATCCGTTCTGTCTTCGAAAAAGCCACTCTTTTCCGGCTTTTTCGAAACACGAACAGGAACGGAATTATGACAATCACTCTAATCCACGATCCGCCGTTAATCGGTTAAAGCCGCCAGGATTTTTCGAGAGAGGGAATCGGATTTGAATGGTTTTAACACGTATCCATTCACGTTCAGTTGAACGCTGGATTGCACGATCGCCTGATCCGATTCCGCGCTCAGAATGATGACGGGAATGTCGGATAAACCGTTCTGTTCGCGAATTTTTTGGACGGTTTCCAGACCGCTCATGCCGGGAAGATGAATATCCATCAGAATCAAATCCGGTTTCTGAGATTGAATGATCTGGAGGGCTTCTTCTCCACTGGCGGCGGTCAAAGGCAGAAGTTTCCGTTCCTTGAGAAATGCCTTCAGAACCTCCATTGTCACAGCGTCATCCTCCACCACGAGCACGCTGATCGGGTAACGCTGGAAATACCTCTGCGCGTCATCCGGATTACGAAAATGGTGCACGTAAGAGTTCTTGCTGACAGATTCCATGAACGATTCGCCCAGAATTGCGCCATGGATCAGGGCTATCCGCCGTTTCTTTTTTGTCAGTGCATCGATCAAATCTGTAAAAATGGCCGAAGCAGTCCGGGGGAGTTTTTCCACACCCGAAAAATCGATTACCAGATTCAACCTCCGGGTTGCCTGTTCGCGTATCGCATCGTGAAAGCGTACGAACTTCTGCAGATCGGGGATTCCCATCAGGGATATAACCACGCAATACAATCCTTCTTC
>CAZFOX010000687.1:0-227 GCA_964520565.1 uncultured bacterium
CGCCTTAAAAGAATCTAAAAAAACTTCCCTAACCAAAAATTGATGATATAATTTACAAAATTTATAAATTATATTTATGATAGGTTATAATCTAATGAAAAAAAGAAACCTGCCATTAAAAATTATAACGTTGTGCATTGCTTTGTACACAATAGGATTTCAAGAAGGATTCGCACGCAGTTTCCGCACCAGCATGCTTCCCAATGGCAACACTTTCTCCTGCAAAA
>CAZFOX010000687.1:237-3292 GCA_964520565.1 uncultured bacterium
TTTCGGCGGCCCTAGAAATTCCTTCGGCTTGGATGTACAGAAGTTAGTTTCACCCGGTGGCAGTCAATCGTTTTGGAGCGTCGCTCTTGCCGCTCTGGATTCCGATGGGGATGGAGTGCCGAATGGTGTAGAACTGGGAGATCCGGCAGGAACTTGGAAACAGGGTAATCCAAATCCTGCGGGTATGCCGAAGATCACCAATCCCGGCGATCCAAAGTCGGTCGTGGAAGTCGTTCCTACCTCCCCTGCCGATGCCTGGGTAGCTGTTCTATCGGGGCAAAGCGTAGTTCCCCCTATTAACACTATGGCGCGTGGAACTGCCGTGTTCCTGCTGCACGAACTGGAAAAGAAAATAATCTATTATCTCAATCTCTTTGAAATTCAGAATGTTATCGCTTCGCATATCCATTTGGGGGAATCCAGTGAAAACGGAGGAATCGTTTATACGCTTGAGACATCCATTTCCGGCGCTTCATCAAAAATCCTGAATGTAACAGACTCCGATATTGCTAATTTGAAAGCCGGGCGTTTCTATGTCCAAGTCCATACCCAACAGAATCCCTCCGGAGAAATACGCGGCCAGATTGAAGATAAACCATTGAGATTTTATGCCAAATTGGATTCTTCACAGGTCACCGGAATCAATACAGCCAGCTCCGGAAAAGGATTGATGGATATTACCATTTCGGAAAATACAACAAAAATGTCGTATAAACTCACGGTCTCCGGCTTAACTGGAATCACCGCCGCCCATATCCATAAAGGCGTGCGTGGAGAAAATGGTAGCGTTATCATTCCCATCGCCAGTGCATCCTTCACCGAAATATCGGGAGAAGCGGATGTTACACCGGATATCCTAACCGATCTTCTGGCCGAACGGCTCTATGTAAACGTCCACACAGAGCTATACCCAGAAGGAGAAATCCGCGGGCAGATTACATTTGGAATTCCGAAAGATTTACCTACTTCTATTGCAAGCTGGATGATGCATGATTGATCCAGTTCGGAGTTCCGAACTGTTTTTTCAGCAATTCAACCACATTTATCCAAAAAGAAGGCGGCTCGTAAGCCGCCTTCTTTCTTTCAGTTATCTGAATTGATTTCATTCAATTCTCTTTCACAAAATTCTCCGGCGAGACATCCGCTATGCTTAAGTCTCCATAGACGACCCGGTAGGTATCCGACCCTTGCGGTTTCCACCAACAGAGGGGATTCTTATCGCCGGGATTCACGCCCTTCGGTTCGTAATGCCAGTCGTTACCGGCGTTCATTTGGTAGAATATGGCTCCTTGTTGGAGCTTCATAAACTGGGCGGTAAACTCTTGAATATCTTTCTCGGATGGTTCGCCATTGCCGATTTTTCCGCCGAGACCTTTGGCGATATCCTGGAAGGTAAGTGAATCGGGAAACGCTTTTGTATTTTCGCTATACATTCGCAGGGTTTCGATCAGGTCGTTTTCTGTTGGCAAGCCCACATTCAAATCGGGCATTTCGATTTCCTCATACCCTTCGGGCAATTGGATGGCGAAGAGGGATTCATCCAGATCGGGATTGAAGACAAAATCGGTCATGGTGACTTTCGTGTTGCCGAACATGGCCATTTTCACTTCAATAATCAGCGGCAATCCGGTTTTCAAATCGGCCCAGATCGTATATTCCTGTCCGGCCTGGTTCACGAAAAATCCCATGGCGAGTTTACCGTCAATGTTCTTTTTCCCCAGCACCATATCGGCATGATCCTGAAGGTTTTGCAGACTTTCGATGAAATTCACTTGTTGTTCTTGCTGAGGCATTTTGGAAAAATCTAAGATCACACCTTTTTTCTGCGAGGGGATCAAACTCATGGATTTACTGGCCGCCATGTCCATCACAATGATGTTTCCGTTATCCTGAGTTATGCGTTGCTTCCCCGGTTCCATGTAGTCGGTTTTCATCGTAATCGTTTGTAACTCGGGAGGATTGGATGGTGTGTTCACCGTGTTGGTAAAACTCAGCGTCTTCACCGAGCGAATGTGTTCCAACACCTCCGCGAACGCCAGGTTCGAACCCCGATTAAACAATCCAACGGCCACCGCTACGGCGAGTAATACCACGACGGTTGCCGCCGTGGCCCAACGAAATCCTTTAGGCTGAGTATTCTGAATGATTCTCATGATCAAGTTCTCCTTGGTTTTTGATTGTAGTTTTGCCGACAGATTGCGCCGAGCGGTCTGCCATTGCGCTTCGTCCGGCCCGTCTTCGTGTACGGCGTCGATCCAATCCTGGAGAGATTCCATATCCTCGTTACGATATTGCTCGTCGATATATTTGTGATTGTCGTTCTTAGACATGGTTCATCTCCTCGCGGATTCTGGATCGAGCCGGTGCGTCTTCCTCTTTTCGCTCGTGGGGTATAATGGGTTGCAGAATCTCCCTGAGCCGTTCGCGTATCCGGTACAGGAGAACGCCGACCTGGTTGACAGTCATGCTCAAATGTTCAGCAATGGCCTCATAAGAGAAATCCTCGAAATAGCGCATGGCGAAAACCTTGGCCTCGCGTTCCGGCAACTGGCCGAGCGCCTGTCTTAGAAAGCGAGCCTTTTGCTTTTGACTGGCGAGAGAACGGGGGCCGGGATCGTTCGAAACCTCGAACTCCTGCACCGACTCCCAGTTCTCCTGCTTGTGTTTCGCCTTGCGCCGCAGCAAGTCGATAGCCGTCCGTAAGGCCGTCACCCGCAGATAAGCGCCCCAGTCGCGTACGGAGTCCGGCTTGATCCGACCGCTCCATCCGCCCAGCAGTTTGAGAAACACCTCCTGCAGGACATCTTCTGCGTCCTGGGGATTTCCCAGCACCCGGTAAGCGGTTGAGAACACCATCCGCCCGTAAATGTCGGATAATTCCGCCACCCAATCCACACGGTTTTGGTTCATATCGTTGTCTCGTTTTTGAGATCGACTTGCCAAGGAGCTCCACCGTCAAATCGCATTCCATTATACATGACGAGGGGCGGGGGGAGATTAATACGGAGGGCAAATAAAAAAAGAATTGTCTTGGTAAAACTCGTTTTGTTCGATC
>CAZFOX010000688.1:0-3286 GCA_964520565.1 uncultured bacterium
AAAGTGGTCGATGTGATCCGCGGCGCGGTCAACACCGGCCAGGTCGGTGATGGAAAGATCTTTATCTATCCCATTACCGATGTGGTACGCATCCGAACCGGCGAACGGGCGGAAGAAGCGTTGTAAAAGTATCCATATTGACGCTCGAATAGAATGGAAGGCATCGCGAAGAAGACGCGGCAAACGCACCCCGCGTCTTCTTCCATTTTTAATACATTGCAAGTGTAATAAAAGGAAATATTCAACATTCAAGCAGTTCACTTCATTTCATATGTATCCATTCAGAAACCGCCGTCTGCGGCAGGCCGCTGTCGAATTCGTAAATTTGCAGGTCCTCGCAGGCGATGTAGAGTTTTTGTTCGTCTTCCGAGAAAGCGCACGATGTCATCGTATGGCCGGGGTCGTACCGGTGAATCGTTTCGCGGGTGTTCGCATCCACCAGCGACGGCAGGCCGTCGAGTTCGGTGACGTAATAGCGCGAGTCCGACGTAAAGGCGACGTCCCGGTTCGCCGGGAGAAATTCAAGGTTCTCCACATCGATCAGGTGGGCGATGGTATAAGCGATCCGTTTTCCGTAATCAATCCCGTTAATCAAAGACACGACGTAATACTTGCTGTCGTTCGAGAAATAACTTTGCACGACTGGAGGATCGAAGAAATATTGATTGGGGGAATCTAAATCGTAGAATATTTTCACAAAAGGATTCACGCCTTGCAACAAGGATTTCCCCGACACCCCATCCCAAATGTAGATTCGATACCAGTGGAAATTTGGAAACGCCCCTCCCGACCATGTATTGACATGGGCTCCGGAGACTACACCGCCTACCCATCGTTGATTGGGAGAGAGATCGGCAGTATACAAACTTTGCATGTTATCATACCATGCTCCCCATTGATGATCCGGTACATTTTCTCTGATATATGAATTTTCTAAAGCTAACGTTGCGTTATCAATTAATGCAGAAGAAGAATCATGTATCAGGTTTCCCAGGTAAGTCCTTTGGAATAATGTGTATGTGGCTTTATCATGAATCACACAGGTTTTGTTGTTTAAATCGATGTTAAATCGCGTGGAAGCGGTTATTGAGAAATATGTCAGACCACCCTGTTTTGAGTTGCTATGTGTCTTTCCTGTATATGTCATGGATGCAAATAGGATATTGTCATTAATCATAATATCGGATATTACTGGATATCGCCCTTCAACTAACAGGTTATTTGTAACATAGTTTGAATCTAGAAGAACGTGATTGGGTTGCATCGTTTCGCAATACAAAAATGGATTTATCATTACTCAAGAGTGCGAAGTTCTCAAGCATTTGACATTTAAGTATAGTAAAAACAAATACTTGAGATGTTTCATGTGATATGGTTCAACGTTTGTGTAACTATCTGAATTATCAAGATTTACAAATTTATGTCAGTAGAACTTCGCACTCACCAGATATATAGTATCTGTAACAATATTTCGTATCACATCTGATTCTATGGCGGTTTTTTAAAGAACAGGAGAAATGGTATGAAGTTGAGTATGCGCTTCTTGGATATTTTTGTATTAATTATCACATGCGCTTTATCTCTTCCAATCTTCTCCGACATTCTTCCTGCGGAAAGCGATACAGTCCCCGCCATAGAGACATGGAGTCTCGAAGGTGTTCGAGTTTCGTTTCGCCCTCCAGAAGGAAAAATCCTTATGATGCTTTTCTGGGATACTCATTCCTGGAGCGCCGATCGAACAGCCGCCTGGGCGTTAGACCTTTATCGGCAATACCACGAAAAAGGCCTGGAGGTTTTAGGCGTTTGTACCGATTCGCTAGAAGACGAAGTGATGGAATATTCGGAACGCTGGAAAATACCCTGGCCGCAGGTTTCCAATACGGACTCTCCCGGTGTGAAACGGACGGATGAATTTAACATCGCCAGAATACCCGCCGCAATCGTGGTGGATTCGCAAGGAAATGTCTTGGCACACGAATGGATTTTGGATAAAACAGGTGAGATTCTTGCGAAACTTCTCGGATCGGATGAAGGATTATCTCCCGGTTCTTCAACCGGAGTTCTTTTATCGAAACGCGATTGGGGGGCGGAACAGGTGGTCGGTTCGCCCGATACATCCGAAGCGGGCGACTTCGCTTCGGCCTGGGCATCCGCAACACCGGACGGCCAGGAGGAATGGCTCGTACTTCATTACGATAAGCCGGTTATTCCTCAAGCGGTTCACGTTTATGAATCCAATCATCCCGGTGCGGTTTGCCGAGTCTCGGTCTTCACGGCAGAAGGAAGAGAAATGAATGTCTGGAGTGGAGAGGACCCCACTCCGGAAAGTGAGTCGTGTGGAGTATCCGAAATTCCTTTGCGATTGGATTATCCCATCGATACAGTGAAAATTGTTATCGATTCGATGAATCATGAAGGATGCAATGCTATCGACGCTGTCGGACTGGTGGATGAGGCAGGTAAAACGCATTGGGCAGTGGATGCGCAGGCCAGTAGTTCCTTCGCCGATGCGATTCAGTTCGATTCGGACAATAATGGCTACCTCTATCCCACCGATCGCAGCCTGGTTTCGTTCGATCGATTAACCGGTTCCCAGGAAGCGGTATCCGAAATGAAACGAACCGCCCATGCAGCGGTGGGGGCAGAACAGTCGTATCGGTATCATATTAAGGCGTTCATCGATGGTGCCAGCGTTTTGGCCATTCATCGCAATACCGCTCGTTGGTATCATCCCAAACCGGCTCTGGCTGGATTGCAATCGGATAACATATTCCCTACCTATATCAATGGCCGTGAGTGGTTCCCCCAATGGGAGGATGAAACTCGAAGCGGCTGGTCGTCGCTGGAAACAGGTCTGGATCCCGCATTGCCGGGAAAAGCCGTTCAAGTTTCGTTAAAAAATCCCAAGGTGGAAGCCACCAACTGCGGCTGTGAAATGAACGACAAAACGTTTGGTTTTTCAGGTATGATCGGCCAGGCGCCCAAAGGAGCGATTTATATCCTGCAACATCCCTCTGCCGAAAATGATTATGTTCTGGCGATCGCCTTTGACGATTTCGGTCTGGGTGGCTCCAATATTTACGATTGTTATGTCAATGTTCGAATCTCCGAACGCGAAATGAATGGCTCCCTTGCGCACTCAGGTTCTTTATCATTGGAATAACTCCTCTGGAGCATCCATCGTGCAACGATTGGTGAGAACAATCAGAGGTTTTTTCGTGGGGGTCTTTGCATTCGCCGAATGTGGATCGTATCGATCGCCGTGGTCTTTCTTGCGACGGCTGCA
>CAZFOX010000689.1:0-3286 GCA_964520565.1 uncultured bacterium
TCAAGCGGAAATTTCACTCCCTGTCATTTCTATCTAGTAAAAGGCCAAACTCCAGGCCCAGGCCAACGGCCTGGGTATGAGGTAAAAAAAGATCGTAAGCCCTGTAGGGGCGAAATAATGTCTCCGATATTCTTCATACGGCTAAAGGATTACCATTTTTTTGATATGCCGGGCTTTTTACACTACGCAGCCTTTCTTCAGAAGAATTTCAGAATAGATAGATAAACGCTGGAAACCAGGAGGCGATTCATCCGAATTCTCCCTTCTCCCATATATACGTCATTAAGTATCATTACATATATCATATCCGACAATATTAATCAACAGGATTTCTTTATTTATTTTCCATACCAGTTTAGCCGGAGGAAGAAATAGAAATATTATTCCGCGAATACTCCAATCGATTTTTCAAAATCTAGAGCGATTCACATCAATCAATTCCATTCCATTCCTGTTTGCGTGCCGATAAAACCGGGAAAGGTGAGCTTTTTCGAAGGCAGATCGTCTGAATACAGGAACCAACTGTAAGAACCGTTTTAGATACACCCTCTTACCATTCGGCGCGAATCCGGAAAAAAAATTGACGGTTTTTTTAACCAGCGATATTCTGATCCTGGATATTTACTTATTTTAGTAAGCAACAATGATATTTTATTGAAATTCCCTGTGGATCTAATTGGGTATCAATCCAATAAGTCATATAAATACAAGCAGTTATGAAAATTGAAACACGGAGGGTTATGATGAGTCGAGTTTCCAGAGTTTCCCTATTTGGCCGTTTTTACTGGGCAACACCCATACTGTTCTTTCTTTGGGTTGCCATTCCCGCCCAGGCTATTTCCATTGCGCCGAGCACGGTTCCCAACCCCGATCATATTGTTCTGCGTGGAACGATCCGCGATTTCACCGACCAACATCCCGATTTTGAATATGCGGGATTGGAGGATGTAAGTGGGGTAAAAACAGGGGCTTTGAAAAGCGAACTCGGCGAGGATGGAAAACCGGTTCTTAATCCAGATGTTTCAACTCCATCCATTACCAGCGCGGAATCTTTCCAACAGTGGTTCAACGATGTTCCCGGCGTCAACCAGCCGGTTCCCTGCGAAGTGATTCTATCCCGGCTCGCCGGTTCGCCCGATTCCTCGCCGGTCTATGTCTTTGAAAACAACGTCTTCTTCCCAATCGACGGCCTGCTGTTCGGCAATCAGGGACGGATACATAACTACCACTTTACATTCGAGTTGCATACGCAATTCACCTATACGGGGCCACAGGATCTGCGCTTCATCAGCGACGACGACCTGTTCGTTTTCATTAATGGAAAACTGGCCGTCGACCTGGGCGGCATTCATCCCCGCGCCGAGAAATCGGTCAACACCGGCGAATTGAACCTGGAGACCGGGAAGATTTATCCCCTCGATCTTTTCTTCGCCGAGCGCCATACCACGGAATCGTTCCTGATGATCCAGACCGGAATCGAATTGCAAAGCCCCACGCCGATTGTCGATCCCGCCGCTCTGCGTTCGTTTTCCCAACTCTACTACCAACCAGGCGATGCCATCGAGGTGAGTCTGGATATCATCAATTCGGGAGACGCCGTCCAGAACTGGACAGTCACCGAAAACTGCCCACTATTGTGGAAAGCGGAAAACCTCGTTCCGGAAGGAATCGTGGATGGAAACACGATCCAGTGGCAGATCGCGGCGGCTCCTGGCACGACACGGCTGACCTACCGGGCAATGGCCCCGACGGTTCTATACTCAAACGCCAAATGGTCGGGAACCGTGGAGCAGACAGCGATCGGCGGCGCGAACGAAATCAACGTGATCGCCCCCGCGCACGCGCCCTTCGACGGGCATCTCGATATCGGAAGACCCGGAGCGTCCGGCGGCTATCAGGTCGTTGGCGAACAATGGGGTGTAAGCGGCAGCGGACAGGGGATCGGATACGAGTCCGACCATTTCCACTTTCTCTATAAGAAGATTGAAGGGGATTTTCGATTTCTCGTCGACGGGCTTTCGGTCTGGGGAGACAGCGATCACGCCGACACGCAGGCGTTATCCCGGATGGGGATCATGGCCCGCCAGAGTTTAGACCCCTCCTCGCCGTTCGTCTTCGCGACGATCCAAAGCCTCCAGCAGAACCTCAGCCTGCAATGGCGCGACCGATTTGGTGGAGCGGCGGATTGGGATCTCTGCGCCGAGCCCACGCGGATATTTGATGCGCGTACCCGCTTGTGCCTGCAGCGGATTGGGGAATGTTTCTTCGTCAGCACCATCAATCCGCTGGGGGGAGAGACGATCTACGCGGTTCACGCCCTCCCGATGAATCAACCGGTTTATGTGGGTGTGGCGGCGACCTCCAGCCACACGGGCGAATCGGCCATCGGCGCGTTTTCGCATCCAACTTTCGAGCCGGTCACCGGCCAGATTGTCTATGCGGCGGACTTCGAGGAGAACGCGGGGGCGGAATGGTCGAAGACCACGCTCGACCGGACTCCCGCCGGGAATCGTTCGTTCCTGGGGCAATTCGGCAACGAAACGGTAGCGCTTCAACTGGCGAATCTGTCCTCTCATACCGATCTGGCGGTGCAGTTCGATCTATTCGTCATTCGAACCTGGGACGGGAACAACTCCTATGAAGGTATCGGGCCGGATTTATTCGCCGTCGCGGCGCAGAACCTGATCCCTCTGTTGCGCACCACTTTCAGTAATTACTATCCAGGCTATCAGCAATCCTATTTCGTAGATCAACACGGGGCGTTTCCCCAGTCGTACCAGCGCAACTATCCGGAAGGAGAGTTCCCCGGACGGCGCAGCGCCATCGAGAACAATACGCTCGGTTATACATTCAACGAGGAGCCGATCGACTCGGTCTATCGAATCGCCAAGGCGTACGCGCATCAGGATAACGCCGGGAGCATTACTTTTTCCGCCGCCGGATTGCAGGGGATGGAAGATGAAAGCTGGGGTCTCGACAATATTCGGGTTTATTCACTCCAGCGGCAGATTCCCATTATTACTCCCACGCCCACCGAAACTCCCACCGAGACGCCTACCGAAACGCCTGTGGATTCGGCGATCGAACTGACCGGACTGGTGCGGGACTTCAAGGATACGCATCCCGATTTCGAGCATTTCACCGGTAGCGAAATCGATCCGGGCCTTGTCAAGTACAATCTGAAAAAAGACCGGAAGCCCGAATTCAATCCATCCAGCGAGCATAAAACGGTTTCGAATAAGGCCAATTTCAATCAATGGTTCTACGATGTTGCCGATGTGAATCT
>CAZFOX010000690.1:0-3285 GCA_964520565.1 uncultured bacterium
GGAGGAAGTGAATCTTTACATTCGCCCCTATGGACTCCTGTCGGGAAAACAGATGATGTGCGTAGCCAATGTATCCGACATGGGCAGCCGGGAAGAGAAGGAGGCAATAATGCATTTGGTCGGGGCCGTTCAGAGATGGGAAATGCCCATTGTATTTATGAACGCACAATTGGAACGGGATTTGCTTGAATTTCCACCGGAGGAATGGAGCGTTTATTTTCAGGAATCGGGTTTGGAGGGTCCGGCAAGGGACGACGTCATCCAGGAATCCTACCGAATTTTGAAACAACATTCATTCCTAACCAGTGGGCCGGATGAAGTCCGCGCTTGGACGATTCCAGTTGGGATGAAGGCGCAACAGGCCGCCGGAAAGATTCATAGCGATATCGAACGGGGATTCATCCGGGCGGAAGTAATGGCCTTTGAAGACCTGAAAGCGCATGGATCGGAAGAAGAAGTCAAAAAAGCGGGTAAGTTTCGGCTGGAGGGCAAAGAATATATCGTGCAGGACGGGGATATCATTAATTTTCGATTTTCTGTTTCTAAATAAACTGGCTAATATTCAGTACTTACTATTTGAAAATGGCGGAGTATTCCGCATGTGGATGATGGAGAAACAGGCAGGCGCTATCGGATTAGGGAGAGAGACCGTTTTTTCTCCCTTCTCCATAGAAACGTTTGCGGAGGTCTTCCCGGATGGAGACCATAAGAACGGGTGATGAAGGAGCGAAAAGATGGTAGATCCTTTTCTCGATCCACTCGATACGGCTCCCGTGGAACATCCCACTCCGCGATCGCGTCAACGAAATGACGCGTGGAATCAATCCAGTGAAACGTTTCAACAGATTTTCAACCGAGAACTCGAGCAGGAACCAACGCCGATTATGATGCCAGAAGCGTTGCAGGTGCCTCCGATCAACCCCCGCCAACCGAATAATATACCGGCTCCCGATACTCAACCCTCTCTTGAAAATACAGAAGATAATTTGAAATTTCATGTGGAAGAGGAAATGTTGGTTCCTTCCCCCCCGGAATCTTTTTCCCAGGTCGTCGAGGAAGCAACCTCAACGATTGCCGAGGAACCTATTCAACCCCCGATTAAAAATATGGCACGCTTGATGAACGTGCAGGTTCATAATCGTCCGCCGGAAAAGCCCTCCATATCCCGTATTCTTCCTGAATCGTCATCACCTCCCACCGATTTACCGAAAAATGAAGAAATATCTGAACCGGAGGGAGTTATGTATACGGTTCAGCGGGGCGATACACTATCCGGGATCGTACTGAAAACCCTTAAGAAAACGGGAGGGGATTTTAACACAGGCGATGTTTATCAAATGGTGCGTCTCGTCGCCGAATACAATCGGATTCAAAATCCCAATCGGATTTATGTCGGAAATCAGGTAGATTTAACGCCTATTTATTCGGGGCAAACCATTGTTGAGGAAAAGCCGAGGCAGAGCGCATGGACGGGAACTCTTCAGGTTCCTGTATTTGGAAACATTACGTCCGAATTCGGCAGCCGTATTCATCCCATTCTCAATAACGAGCAATTCCATACGGGCATCGATATCAGCGCTCCAACGGGAACGCCGGTTCTTCCCGTTCAACCTGGATGGATCACCTTTTCCGGCGAGAAATCGGGTTATGGACAGGTGGTGGAAATCGATCACGATGATGGAACTCAGTCGGTTTACGCGCATCTTTCTCAAAGGCGCGTCGAAAAAGGGGATCGGATTCGGGAAGGCGAATTTGTCGGATTATCCGGCGATACAGGCCGATCGACCGGCCCTCACCTCCATCTGGAAATCAGGCAGAATGGAGAACCGGTCGATCCTTTACTGTACTTCTCGCGTGGGCAGATCGAGAATCCGCTTCTGATCGCCCGGCGTGAATAGCGTATTCGAATGTCACAAATGATAGTCGCCCGCTCTTTCCGGTTGATAGATGATTTTTTCTAACACCAGTTTCAACGTGCCCGCCGGTACACGATCTTCAACCTCATCCTGAATGGAACAACCGAACACCGAACAACCCAATGGGGATAAAATCGAGATTCGATTTTCGTTGACGTTGGATTTTTCTGGGAAAACAAGCGAATACACATTTTTTTCTTTTCCCTCTTTTTCCCGCAAGACAAAGGTGGAGTTCATGGTAACCACATCGGGCGGGATTTGTTTGGAATCCACGACCGATGCATTCTCCAATTTTTCACATAAAATATTGTAATAATGCTGATCACTGAATTTGATGATGTTTTTGTATTGGAGCAACATTTTTCGTAGTCGCTTGAAATCAAAGTCTGTGATTACAGCCTTTGGCACTGTATTGCATACATTGTTTGGGGATTGTACCAATCGGCTCATAGTGAAAACCTCCCTGATCTGAAATAATGTACGTAGTGGATTCTCTCTTATCATTTATCCGACCCAGATCACAAGTCTTTGCTCTGGGTACTTTTTTCGATGGATAAGAGGGATTGGGTCTTATAAAGAAAAATCCCCGGCGGATTCGGGTTGATACAACAGATCTTCGATCTGATAAGAGCCTGTTTCACCCATGGGTTCCAAGTCGAAGCAGTCTCCGACCCGGTATCCGATCAGCGATGTTCCCAAGGGTGTCAGAATAGAGATTTTTTCCGGATTCCCATCGTCATCCGCTGGATATACGAGTGTGTAAATATGCATTTCCTGAGTGATTAGATTTAGAAGGCGAACTTTGGAGTTCATTGTAACCACATCCGGTGGAATATCTCTCGAGTCTACAATTTTGGCTCGGTTGATTTCTTTTGCCAGATTCCGGAGATGAATATTGGCAAAACCGTCGCTAAAAGACCGGGATAATACAATCAAGTCGGTTAACCGGGCGAGGTCGTACTTCGTGACAAAGATTTCCTTGGGCATCGTTGCTTTCATGGTTTTTCGCCCCATCTTTTTTTCCTGAGGTGTAAATAACTGATCTGAAAACATCTTTTTGAGGAAACAGACCAATTTCGGGATCGATTCCGCATGACCGTCGCTTGCTTCATATCCCATGAGCGCATTAATGATTCCTTCAAAACTGAGTGCTAGGTAAACAATATGGCAATCCGGTTCTCTATCCAGTTCGTTATTTGGAGAAAGAGCCATTAAAAAAGCACCCAATTGGGTAAGATACCGGTGATAGGAATTCACGATCTCGCCGGGCAAAGGGCCGTAAAAGAATGGATGGCAGGCCTTCTTGTTGGTAAACAGTTGAAAGAACAGCCTATACCGGTCGTAATGAGTTATGCGGTGACGGATCAGT
>CAZFOX010000691.1:0-3280 GCA_964520565.1 uncultured bacterium
ATACGGCAATAGCTAAAAGTTCCGGATACCCATGCACGCGGCGGCCTTTACGCTTCTTCAAAATGGCGCGTAACAGAACTACCGGACTCAGCCGTCCGGTTAGCAATCGTTTCCAGGCTGCCCGTTTTGCCTTCTGAAAAATTGAGGCTTTCATCAGAACTTCGTTATTCGCTGTATACCCGATAAAACCAACCAATTCCTCCCCCTCGACCGCGACGATCAATCCGCAGCCGGGCGTTTCCAACAATGCCCGGTAATACGCCTCGACGAAGGATTCTCCCAATTGACTGATCAAACCGGTTGGAAACGTACGCCGGTGCAACTCGGCGATGGGTTGCAGCCAGGCAGTTTCATCGCGTGTGATTTCAAGAAAATGTTCGCTCATCGATGGATACCCGATTCTTGTTCGTTTGTTTTTCTTCATTCGGTCTGATTGAAAACGTATGGGATATCCATACGGATTGCAAATCACACCGGTTTACCGGATAACAGCCGTTCGTATAATGCCAGATGCTGCTCGACAATCGACTCCACGGCGAATTCGCGCCGCACTTTTTCCAGGCTGGCCTTTCCCATTCTTGCACGCAATTCCCCATCCACAACCAGACGTTCGAGCGCCTCCGCGAGCGCTTCGGCGTTCCGCGACGGAACCAGGAAACCATTGACGCCCTCTTCCACCGTCTCGCGGCATCCCGGAACGTCGGTGGTCACCACCGGAAGCCCGCAAGCCATCGCCTCCATCGTGGATACCGGCAATCCCTCCCGGTACGATGGAAGACAATAAATATCGCTGGCGGCATAATAAGGCGCCGTTTCTTGAAAACCTCTATACTCCACAACACCGCGACAGGTATACTCCTCCAAGCGTTCTTCGGTGAGAACGGAGGGATTTCCACGATCGAACCAACCGAGAATCATGAAACGAACTCTGTCGCCGAGTTTTTTCTTGAGAACTTCCGCCGCCTCAAGGAATTCAAATATTCCCTTATGCCGAATCAACCGCGCAACAAATAAAACGGTTACTGGAATGCTGTCCCCCAACAAAGATTTTCTTAAAAAATCTTTTTCCGAAGCATTTACAGGATGAAAGCGGATGCAATCCACGCCAGACCCCGTAATAAGGATCGTTTTTGGACGGGTGGCTATTTCCCGGCCGACGAACAACTCCAAATCGTCCCGGTTTTGAAAAATGATGCGGTCGGAGCGGGAAAACGAAAATCGCATGATCCTGTCGAGGAGGAAGGCAATCCCTCTCTTGACCGGGTGTCCTTCGTCGAGATAGATCGAACCCATCCCGGTTACGTGATGGATCAAAATCCAGGATCGCCTCGAAATGAAGGAAGCGAGCGCGCTATAGAGATTGGGGCGAATGGTGTAGGAGTGTACGACCGTGGGCTGGATTTTCTGAAAAATGGCACGCAGTTTGTATATGACCGCAATTTCCCGCAATAGATTCCGGTTTTCTCTCACACATCTCCAATCGATGAAACGAATGTTCTCGCCGGCAAATCGGTCGGAATACTCTCCGGAGGGGCAAACAGCATAGACCTCAGCGCCCCTTCGTATCAGTTCCCGCATGAGGGGGAGACGGAATCGCCACAGGTTGAAATCGTAATGAGAGACAAAAAGAAACCGTTTTTTTGAATACGGCATATCAACCGCCAGCATTTTTTATCGGTGGTCTCGCAGCCATTTTTCGGTTTGGCCGGCGATATGCCGATAGAAAGTCGTTCTCCGTTCGGCCAGAATTTCGAAACGAAATTCGTCGGCTTTTTTGCGATTCCGTAGCGACATGGCCTCCAGCCGGGCGGGCGATGCGAGTATCTCTTCGATTTTTTGCGCCAGCGCCGGTGGATTTCCCGGCGGGACCCGATCGTCGGGATGCAAGAGTTCGGGTATTCCTCCCACGGTGGATCCGATACAGGGCAATCCCCGCGCCATCGCTTCGACCAGAGCGCGGGGCAGGCCTTCCGTCCGGGAGGGAAACAGGAAAAGATCGGCGCGGTCCAACTCGGCGCGAACTGCTTCTCCCGCCGGGAGAAGTCCGCGAAAAACGACACGGTCTTCCAGGCCGCGCGATTGCGCTCGCTTGGCAAACGCATTGCGATACGCCCCATCGCCAACCAGTACCAGCCGAAGATCGAGCCCTTTTTCCACACACAACGCCAGCGCATCGATCATATCGTCGTGCCCTTTGTAGGGCTGCGCCATAAGGCCCACATTCAGCAAAGTGATGGGTTGGGGCAGCGAGGAATAAGACCGCGGTTCGGAATAGCATACATCGGTCAATTCGACATTGGAACAATACGTGGTGAATACGCCCGGAGAAGAGGGATATCGTTTCTGCAACGCATTTTCGGTTACGTAGAGTACACCGGCCGCGTCCCGGCATTGCGATCGAAGCTGGTGGGCAAACCACTGGCGAAAGAAAGGCCGCAATGGATGTTTGACACATCCGGGTGCAAATGAATCGTAAGGATCGCCGACCACTTCTACCCCAAAGGGATAGTTCGTTCGCCGAAGGTTTCGATATCCGACCGTTCCGATCATTCCGAACGCCACCAGAATCACCGCCGTGGTATCATGGAGATACGTTTCTAAATCGGTGGAAATAACTCTCTTTTTTTTGAGAAAACCCAACATCCCATCCCAATCTCCAAGCGACACGATTTCAACGTTCTCTCCTTCCGCAAAACGGCCGTTGCGATCGGCATCCGGCGCGTCGGAAACGCGGGTGATTACCCGGAGGGAAGAGAAAACCTTATTATACCGTTGCGACAGCTGCGGGTAGTTATAACATTTCGGTGAATAAATAATACCCTGTGAATCGCGGTTGAAACGATGGTCGAATAGTAATGTTAACTTCATAACGAGTTCGTCTCCCGAATGGACTTGATGGATTTGGCGGGAACGCCCACGCAAACCGAATGCGAAGGGAGGGATTTGGTCACCACCGATCCGGCCCCGATCACCGTATGCTCTCCAATATGGGTTCCCGCTAAAATTCGAACTCCGGCACCGATCCAGACATCGTCTTCGATAACGATTCCGTTAGCAGTAATACCCTGCTCCACGAATGGACGAGCCGGATCGTCAAAGACGTGATTCACGGCGGCAATTTGCACAAGAGGTGATGTATACACCCGGTCCCCGATAGTCACACCGCCCTGACCGCGAATGACATTGAACTCACCGATGAGGCTATCTCTGCCGATGCGAATTCCCGCGTGAGGCAGATTGCGGAAATTGTAGACGTGCAGTTCGGCGTGATGCATAACCA
>CAZFOX010000692.1:0-3274 GCA_964520565.1 uncultured bacterium
CGGCTCTTTTTCTGTCAGTTCAACCAATTCCATCGAAAAGGAAGAAAGCCCCTCCACGCGAACCTGGAAGGGCGTATGCATCAGCGGGCGAAACGAATCGGCTTTTAATTCTTCGATGTTCATACGCATATCCCCACGAGTCTTCGTGGTCTATTTCAATTGATTTTACTGGTCACGTTGTTGACTAATCCTTCCTCACCCTAACCTTCTCCCAAAGGGCGAGGGAATACAATGAGCCACTAGTCTCGGGATGGGAATATTCCTTCAACAGCGATGCAAAAACGCACCGTGAGAAACGGCGGCATATTATTGTGCGGTTGTCCACTGCCCGCCGGATTGGACGGCGCCATGACACCTGAGCCGGTGGCGTTGTATTGGTTTACAGGATCGCGCCCCGAAATTTCGATGGCTCTCATGGCATTTTCCGGGCTGGATTGGGTTGCTGCAACCGGATTGCATGGAATAGAGTGCGGGTGATTGGGCAGTTGTGCCGTTGTCAGTGTAACGGTTTCGCTACCGGAGGCCTGCCCCATTGAATATTGCGTTCCATTCGGATTATTTCTTCCAGGATGCACCGGAAAACGTCCCCGCAAATCGGGCAGTTTGAAATTGTTGACGCCGTCTCCCCCATACGTCGTCCCCAGGAGGGCAAAGAGGGCGTCGTTCGACGAAATAGCAATTAACTGTCCGCTGCAATCCGCCCATCCCCTGGGCGCATAGGTATAACCAAACATTCGAATCTCGCCAAGATACGCTTCCGCCATGATTAGTTTCCTCGCTCTTTTTCGTTACGATTCCATTCCGCTCAATTACGGCTTGGGAAAATCCCCGATAGGCAAATGCAAAACCGAATAACCTGATAGGGGGGCATATTCGGATGCGGCTGG
Source organism: uncultured bacterium (assembly GCA_964520565.1). Lineage (GTDB taxonomy): Bacteria > Hinthialibacterota > Hinthialibacteria > Hinthialibacterales > Hinthialibacteraceae > CAZFOX01. The sequence continues at coordinate 888 of CAZFOX010000692.1, forward strand.
CTGCCGCCTTCCGCCGCCAAAGGCGCCATCATGGCGGATCCTCCTACGGCGTATTGGTTGACCGGATCGCGGCCCGATACCTGGACGGCCGGAACGTTTCCCTGCGGCGTCCATTGTCCCGCCGTCTCCTTACTACACATCACCGAATGAGTATGAACCGGCATCTGAGCGGTTGTTAAAGTTACGCTTTCAACACCGCCGGTCGCGCCGATCTGGGAATTAACCGGCCCATAATGCAAAGGGATACGCCCTTGCAGGTTGGGCAATCCGAACGTGGTTGTACCATTCCCGCCGAAGTTAATCCCCAAAAGAGCAAATAATGCCTGATTTGTCTGGATCTGCATGATCTGTCCGTTGCAATCCGCCCATCCTTTTGGGGCGAATGTAAATCCAAACATGCGAATTTCCCCAAGATACGCTTCCGCCATGATTGTTTACCTCGTTCTTATTCTCGTACCAATTGATCCCGTCAATTCCCACCGGCTAATTCCGGCTCGGATAAATCCCGCAGAACCTGATAGGGCGGCCGGTTCTCGTGCGGCTGCCCCCCACCTGCAATGCTGCCGGGAGTCATTAGCGCATTCGCCTGAGCGTTGTATTGATTCACGGGATCCCGTCCCGAACGCTGAACGGCGGGAACCTTATTGGTGGGATCCGATTCCGTCGCTGTATCTGTGGAACAGGGAACATTGTGTTGGTGAGCGGGCATCTGGTTGAGTAGCAAGGTTACCTGCGCTTCCCCTCCGTTTTCGCCAATATTTCGAGGGGTCAATCCGGGACCGGTCCCTGCATGAATGGGCATCCGGTCGCGAAAATCGGGCAGCCCGAACGTTACTTTTCCATCCCCGCCATAATTTACGCCGAGTAAGGAAAACAAAGCCGTATTCTGTGCAATAGACATTATCTGTCCGTTGCAATCGGCCCAATCCCTAGGGGCAAAAGTATACGTGAAAATTCGAATTTCTCCGATATAGGCCTCCGCCATCTTCTTCGTCTCCCTTTTCCGATAAACGACTTTTCTACCAAACGAATGTATCCAAAGGCTTTTGGGGTGTTGTATTCCAGAAAATGACTATCTCACAATCCGGTTGATCACTGCTTCACAATACCCTTCCTCCCCGTTAACTTTTGTCGGGCTGATAAACAAAGAAATAGTTCCCAGCTGGGGATGTGTAACGCGATGCGTATTCGATTCCAGTTCGACGCCCGGTTCGGTCTGGAAAAGAAGAGAGAAGGTTTCCAGGTTGACGGGCTGGGATTTTTTCGTGTAATGATGGCTCCGGTCTTTAACTTTAACCAATCGGACCGCCATCGAGTTTTCTTTCGACCGAATCGTAAACTGGCTTTGCAGGAGGGGCTCGAACGAGGAAGCGTGCAAAAGACCATCGCCAACGTTTCGTGCCGCCATTCCCGTTAATGGGCTCATACAGAGGGCAACCATAGCGGAACCGGCCGTACGTAAGAAAGAGAAGCGGGTTATTGTCTTCTTAACTATCATGGATTTTTCCTCTGCCTCAGGAGGTAAAAAAATGAATACTGCCATCTTCAACTCAACATATTTTCTTTCCTACATTATTATAGTAAGGGAAAAAACGAATTCATTCAAGTAAAAACTCAGGATTTTTTTGAATGGATAGATTCTTTCAAGGCAATTCTGCGAGTTTATCTCTCAGAACACCTTTTGAGCCTTGAAAGAATTTACTTGAACCTGGATTTTATAGATCTTTGGCTAGGATTTACCTTTTTATAGACTAGGATTGGCTTTTTGGATTCGATGAAATCCCTTTCCAGATCATCTCATAGCGAAATGTATCTTCTCCCGTGATGACAAATCCCAGTTTTTTATAGAGACGGATACCGGGACTATATTTATCGACGTGCAAGCGTACGCGTTTTCTTTGTTTTTGACCTTCTTCGATGTAAAGATTTGTGACATGCGTACAGATGCCTCGATTACGAAAAGATGGCAGAACGGAAATATCGACTAACAAAATTTCCTCCTCCGAAATATCCACCATAACTTGTCCGGCATCGTCCCCATCGTATTGAATCATCCAATGTTGCGCATTGGGAAACTGGAATTGTTTATAAGAATTCCATTGGCAGTGAAACTGCATACGCATAAACTCCTGGATTTGCTGTTCTGTCCAACCGAGCGGTTGTACTTCGTGGATTCGAGTGGTTGTATATAAGACTAGAAGAAATTCTTTGTCACGATCGGTTATAGGACGGAAAGTTATATTCATACATGTTCCCCAGTATCTATATCTAGTAGAGCGGCCAATAAAAAGTGCGAATAAAAAACAACGGTACTGCTTTTAGATTGCTTCACTTCGTTCGCAATGACACGAACGTATCGCAATGTTATTGCGAGCAAAGCGAAGCAA
>CAZFOX010000693.1:0-3271 GCA_964520565.1 uncultured bacterium
GAGGCCCTGCCCTTTCGTTTGTACCAGAACGGTAAAATCCGCGAAATGACCCCGGCCGAGCAGGCCGGCTATCTCCGCGAACACAGCCCTGAAATGATCGCGCAATTAAAAGAGCTCGGGGTGAACTTCGTGATGATGCACGCGTACAAGGGCGCGGGGCTGGAAACCGAACGGCAAAGCATGGCCGACGCCGTGCGCTTCGCCCGATTATGTCACGAGGCGGGTCTGCGCGTCGGAGTTTACAATTACAGTGGGGCCTTGCTATGGGAGCTCTTTTTCAAGGAGATGCCCGAGGCCCACGAATGGCTCGTCCTCGATGAAAACGGCCAACCCATCCCGTACAAACCCTCCAAAACCCGTTATTACTGGAATCGCAATCATCCCGACGCCCAGGTTTTCTATAAGAAACAGATCCATTTCGCCGTGAACGACATCCAGGCCGACCTGCTGCATTTCGACAACTATCTCGTTGGACCCGGTTACGATGACTTTTCCGTCCGTCATTTCCGGGAACATCTGCGTAAAAGCTTCTCGCCGGAACAACTTGCCCGACTTGGCATCGCTGATCCCGATACGATCTCCCCACCGAAAAAGGATGACCCCAACCGCCGACTGCAATGCGTCTGGTGGGATTATTGCTGCCAGGCATTGGCCGACTCCTATCACGATATGGGCCGCTATGCCCGCTCGCTACGTCCCGACATCTTATTGGAATGTAATCCCGGCGGGGTCAATCGCTGGATCGTCACCCCCATCGACCACGGTCGCCTTCTGACCGGCGGCGAAGCCTTCTGGCACGAGGGTCGCGAGCCATATTATTCCCCTGATGAATTCCGAACCCGCATTCGCGACTTCAAAGTAGCCCGGTTGATGAATAACACTCTTTTCACCTACACGACCAGCCCCCTGGCCATGGCCGAATCCATGGCCTTCAATCTGGACTTCTGCGGCTGCATCTGCTGGTTCCAGTTCGGAGAAATCCGCTCGCATCCCGGAGAAGAAAAGCAGGTTTCAGAGAAACTGGCGCCCTTTATCCGGTTCTTTCACGAGCGTCGCGACCTGCTCCGCGACGCTGAGGTCATCGCCGACGTGGCCATATTGCGCAGTTTCCCTTCCCAGAGCTTTGCCGATCCGGAATGGGATCAGCTCGAATATCGTATCGAACAGTGGTGGGCAAATAAGAAAAGGCCTCCCTCGCACACCCCCAAGTGGGCCGAACTCACCTATCGCGTTGAGCAAACCCTGATCGAAAGCTGCACCCCCTTCCAGATCATTTACGACCGGCATCTGGCCGATCTGCAACGCTACAAAGTACTGGTCCTGGCCGGTTGCGTGGCCATGTCCGACCAACAGGTGGAGCAGGTTCGCCAATTCGTGAATCACGGCGGTCGATTGTGCATCATCGGGCCGGTGGCCACCCATGACGAATGGATGTTCCCCCGTGAAAAATCCGCACTGGCCGACCTGCCAGCCGCGCAAGTTGTCCGTATCGACGAAAAACAGGATGCTGGTGCGGCCATCCGCCAGGCTTGCGCGGACCGCCGGTCATTGTCCATTCAGCCGCCCCCCGGCCTGTGCCTCGAATTCACCCGCCAGCCCGATCGCCTTCTGGTGCATCTGGTCAATTATCGCATCGAGCAACCGGCGGAGCAGATAAAATTACAGATCCCCCTTCCAAAAGGCTCGAAAGTCTCCACCGTCAGCCTGGCCGGACCGGGACAGACCCGCGACCTCGATCTGCCCTTTATCGTGAGCGACGGATCGGTCACGTTCACCGTACCCAAAGTGAAGATCTATGCTATCGCCTTCGTCTCGCTTGCGTCTGAAGAGAAACCGGTGCCCTGAAGGCTTTAACCCCCGGTTCGTTGTCGCGACTTTCTGGAAAAATAATCATGGTCGCGGACGGCCAAGTTACCCGTCTTCACAGATAACGGCGACGTTCGGCCGGACAATGCTTAACCTGCCAATTCTGCTTCCCGGGCTTGGGCCATCGGAAACAGGATGTTGTTTTCCTTATGAATATGCTGGTGCAGATCCGCTTCCAGTTCCTGCAAACCGTCCAGCAAAACCTGGTAACTTTCGCAACCGTCATCGGGAACCTCGTAATCGCCGGTCAACTCCCGCATCCGGGCTAGGGCTTCTCCGGCCTGATCGTGCTCATATTCCATGACGGAAATCGGGTTGCGCACGCTACCGCAATGGAATTCGGGCAGCGTGTCGGCATGATCCATCCGCTTGAGCATGGGAAATAGAACCTGCTCCTCCTTGGCCATGTGCGACTCCAACTCGCCGACCAATCCGAGAAATATCTCCTGCAACTCGCTCAGTTCGGGATGACGCTCGCCATGCACCGACCGCACCTTGGCCATCAAGGCGGTTAAACGCGGTAGTTCCCGACGCAGAAAGACATGATGGGTCTGCACAATATTGTCCACCAGCCTCCCCATTGTATCCCACGCCTCCGCCTCGCCGGCCTCATCCCGGCCTTGGGCATCAGCAACCTGCAGATCATCGAGCAGCCGTTGCTCGTCAATCCCGCCATCCACGCAGGCCTGCCGCAAAGATCTTTTTCCACCGCAGCAGTAATCGATCCCCCATCGCTCAAAAACCCGGGCTCGCCCGGGGTGTTCCACGACCAACCCCCCGACGCTTTTATCCAGATGGCATGCATTCATCGGCATTTCCTCCTGAGCCATTAATAATATACAAATAGATATACATATACTCTTTGTAAGTATAGCCCTCATTGCGGGTTTGTCAAATATTTCCGCCGGCCCGCCGCGTAACGAATTTGCATAACTCAGGTTATAGGGGTGATGTCACCGTTGCACTTTGGCGACATTGTTAAGCCTATAGCTCTCATCGATCCGCTCTTCGGGATCGATCACGATCCGGCAGCGACCCCGGGCCTGCGCGACCGCGCCGCGAAAAACGATTTCCCGCCGAACCGGTTCGAGATTCGTGATTTCCGGCAAGCCGTCCACCGGAACCCGCGCCAGAGCGTCCCATTGTTCGCCCTTATGAGTTTCCAGAACAACATCGAACGCACCGGCGGCGGCCGCGCCGATATTGTGCAACGTCACGCGCACATCCTCCCCATCAACACGAACGTCCCGGGGATGAACGGCCAAATCCGGCCGTCGGGCCGGGACATCCAGTTTCTCCAGCAGACGGACATCCACCATCCACGTCCGTCGTGAAGGAACCTCCACATAGAGAGGTGTCCCACGACACGGATAGGTGAGCGAGCGCCCTTCTTCCCAGAGGATCG
>CAZFOX010000694.1:0-3256 GCA_964520565.1 uncultured bacterium
TTCATTTTCTTCAAAAACCGTTTACTCCTCACGATATTTTAAAAATGATTCGGGATATTCTGGATAAATGAACGATATGAACCGGATCTATTTTTCTCATTGATTATCGAGATAACGCCAGACACACAAAAGAAGATCGCAGGTTTTCTTCTGGAACAATCGGGCTGTTTCTTCCCATATCGCAGAAATCTCTTCCTTGGGAACCGTTAACACTCCCGATTCTGTAAGAAAAGTATTCGTATATTCTTGAGTGTTCATGCAGGGAATCTCCAGCAATAATTTCAAATAATCGATATGTCGGTTGCCGATTCCACGGATATCTTTCAGGGCTTTCATAAAATCCGGATCGTCAATAATGAAACGCAATTCATCGACGGTCTCGATGCTCAATTCATGCAGGCATTTTGCCACCGCTAACACTCGGCGTGGTTTATCGTTTTCTTTCCAATTCAAAAAATACTTCGGGCTGATTTCCTCGAGCAATTTCACAAAATGACCGCTGGTTTTCCCTTCGGGATAATCGCGGATCAACCGTTCAATCAGAGGGTGGATTACAATCTTATACGATTCCCCAGGTTGTAAGACCGCTTCCGTGATCAAGGCTCCACAATGCTCGCTTCCCAAAGCAGGCGACGAGGTAAGATCAAAACGGCGTAATGATTGGATATATTGAACGATAGTTTGGGCTGCTGGATTCATCGTTGTTCCCCAGAAAATCCATATTCCAAATATGGTGTTTATCCTAATCCACCGGGATGGTTGGACAAGCCGTTGTCATGCAATTTGTGTTGTCACACAATTTCTTGTCATTGGCGGAAGTGTGTGCTTGAATAGTAAAAAATTATTTCATGCGAAAGAAGATTATTGAATGCCACTCAACCGTCAAGAAGCCTGGGAATTACTTTGTGAATGGACAAAAAGCGATGCGCTGATCAAGCACGCGCGCTCGGTGGAAATCGTCATGCGAGCCGCCGCCATGAAATACGGAGCGGGTGAGAACGATGTGGAGGAATGGGGTATCGCCGGGTTATTACACGACGCCGATTACGATCGATGGCCTGACGAGCATCCCCACCGCATCATCGCCTGGTTGCGCGAACGGGGCGAGGAAACTATCGCTCATGCGGTTTCCGCCCATCATACGGGATGGAATGTTCCTTATGAAACCCGATTGGATAAAGCGCTGTTGGCGTGCGATGAACTTGCCGGGTTCATCGGCGCATGTTGTTTCGTGCGTCCCGATGGAATTCATTCACTGAATCCCAAGAGCGTCAAGAAAAAACTGAAAGATAAGGCATTCGCCGCCAAAGTCGACCGAAATGAAATTAACGCGGGTGTCGAAATGCTGGGCGCCGATCTCACAGAGCATATCCAACTGTTGATCGATGCGCTAAAGCCCCATGCCGGCGAATTGGGGATTCATGGAACGGGAGGAGAATGAAACTCACTCCCATCCGAACTTCCAATTCGAACGGAACCGAATACTACTCCGATTCCCTTTCTCTTTTACGATTCATTCCTCGTTAGTTCGAACGATTTCCCCTGACGCGTTTTGATTTCCAGGATGCCATCTTTCTCTTGAATGTCCGATGGTTTGAGACCCGATGCAGCATACGACTTGTCTGCGAATGGATTTAGCAATCTTAATACCCCACCTTTTTCCGGGATGATTTCCACTTTTTGCACAGATCCATTCTTCCGATCGGCGGATATCAAGAATGCTCCTTCCGCTCGCAGGGTTTGAAAGGATGCATCTTGCCAGGATTCGGGAATGGCGGGGAAGAGTCGAATCACACCGGTATGGCTTTGCAGCAGCATTTCCTGGACGCCTGCCGCGAAAGCGAAATTTCCTTCCAGGGTAAAAGGACGATAGGTCATTTTCGACTTACCGCTCTTGGTTTGATCGCCGTTGAGATGAAATGTGTTGATCGAGCAGAAACATTCCGCGAATGTGCGCAATGCGTTTGCCGCTTTTTCCCCTTCGCCGGCGCGCGCGCATAGACTCCCCAACCAGGAATAGGAATAGCCGCACCAATAATCCGGCCCCAACCGCTCTAATTCGGCCAGAGAGGCATCGATGGTTTTTCGATCCTTTTCTCCATTAGAAATATCGATCAAACCCAAGGGGTGAATCGCCATTAAGTGAGAGAAATGCCTGTGCGATTCATGAAGAGGATAGTTAGGGGCTATCAGCAATCTTCCGTCTTCATCCGACCTTGCGAGATCGGGCCATTCCGCAAGGGTGTTCCGCCAGGCCGCCGCATCCGAATGATTCCCCAATTCATCGGCCAATTCTGCTGCGGCTTGGAAAATCCAACGTATCAGAGCCAGATCGTAATTGGTAGTGGTTTGAAACCAGGCTTGTAGGCGGTTGTCGTTGATTTCGGGGGAAGAACTGAGGGGTAACTGACGCTTCCCATTCTCATCCAGAATGGAGTGGTTCTGCAGGAAGAGAGCTACATCATGAATCCAGGGATAGGCCCGATTTTTTAGAAAATCACGATCCAGGCTATAGCGCCAATGAAGATAAAAATGATGCGCCAGCCAGGCTGCGGTGGTTGGCGAGCAGGAGTATTGATTCCAACCGCCCATCGGCTCGCCTTCAATGGTCGTGACGCCATGAACGTTCATGCCGGGAATTTCATAAAATCGTTTCGTGTATTGCTCGAAAACCGGTCTGGATTTCCACAGCCAATCCAGAAAGGCCAGCCCTTCTTCCAGATGGTTACTGCTGTAACAAGGCCAGTAACTCAGTTCCGTATTCAAGTCGTGGTGAAAATCGCCTTTCCAGGGGGGAATCTGCCGGTTGTCGGCTGTCCATACCGCCTGCAAAGTGATGGGGGGAGCGCCGCGCCTTGAGGCGGAACCGAATTTATACTGTTCACGGTACCACTGCGCCTCGATGACAGCATCGGGTATCGCGATGGATGAATTGTTCCAATATTGATTCCACCATTTTGTATGAGTTTTCAACGTATCATCGAAGGATCTTTCTAAAGCATGCCTTACCGATTTCTGTGTTTCTCGCAATGGATCGTTCGCAGTATCGCTGGATTGGATCGACCATGCGCCTGTGATTGTTTCTTCATCGAGATATTCCCACGCGCAATAAATGGCAAATTCAAATCCGCCCCAACCCGCCTGGCGATACGATTGGTAGTTCACTCCGTTCTTGATTTCAGGAGCGGGATATTGCAATGCGCTGAGTTTATGCGTATTAAGCGAATCGGCGTTTTGCGTCTGTTCTTCTTTTTCA